>JAIXQT010000244.1 GCA_027485595.1 Pseudomonadota bacterium
GGCACCGCGGGAGGGCGACCATTCCTGGTCGCCGAAATCGTGTGCCTGTTGATGAACGTGATGCGGCGGTCAGGAATGACCGCCCTCCCGTTTGTTGGCTCAAACATGTAGAGAGGGTAAATTGCTAACCTACTGTAAGGAAAGCTTTTATCATATGTCCCCACGCCCCCCTTTGACCTAACCCCATGACCTATGGAATCATCACCCGTCATTAACCCGGATATTGGTATCCGTAGTAGTTTCAAGGTGTAAGACGCATGAGTCCAATTGAGCACCCCCTCGATTTTGAGCGACCTTTGGTTGAGTTAGAGTATCAGCTTGAGCGCTTGAAGGATGAGCTGGCGAGCGGAAATGCAGCCCGTCGTGAAGAGTACGCGGCACTCGAAAGTAAGGTTTCTAAGATTCGAAAGGATATTTACGGTAAGCTCACCCCGTACCAACGGGTGCAACTCTCGCGACACTTCGACCGCCCCTTTACACTTGATTACATCAAATTCATCTTCACCGATTTCGTTGAGCTTCATGGTGACCGGGCGTTCCGTGATGATCCCGCTATCGTTGGTGGAACCGCTCGTTTAGGGGAAGTTCCTGTTATGATCGTGGGGCACCAACGCGGTCGCACAACCGCGGAGCGTCTCAAGCGAAACTTCGGAATGCCGAATCCGGAAGGGTACCGGAAGGCTCTTCGTCTCTTCCACATGGCTGAGAAGTTTGGGTTGCCCGTTATTACCTTTATCGATACGCAGGGAGCGTTCCCAGGCCTTGAGGCTGAGGAGCGTGGACAGGCTGAGGCTATTGCTCGGAACCTCCTTGAGCTCTCTGAGTTGACCGTTCCGGTCATCAGCGTTGTCATCGGAGAGGGTGGTAGCGGTGGCGCGCTCGCCCTCGGTGTGGCCGACCGCATCCTCATGATGGAGAACGCGTGCTACTCCGTTATCACCCCTGAAGGTTGTGCTTCTATTTTGTGGCACTCGGCCGAGACCGCAGCGGTGTCGCCAGAGCAAGCAGCGATGGCAGCGGAGGCTCTTAACTTGACCGCTAAGGATCTTAAGCGTCTCAACCTGATCGACGAGATCGTGGCTGAGCCGGCTGGTGGTGCGCATAGCAACCACAAAGAGGCCGCTGAGATCCTTCGTGGAGCGCTCGTGAAGAACCTTGAGCCGCTCGCAAAGCTCAAAGTGAAAGAGTTGACGATGCAGCGCTACGAGAAGTTTCGTCGCATCGGAGCATTCCACGGAGATAATTAACGAGGGAACTAAAAACCCAGCAAACCGGTGTGTTGCATTAGGTGGTGGCGAGGAGTACTGTCACCGCACTGTAGAACCTAGGTAAAATCGAAAACAAAAGAACTGGAAAAGAGATAAGATGTCAAAGGACGCAATCGAGCTGAACGGAGTGGTTAAGGAGTGCTTCCCGAACGCATTCCGTGTGCAGTGTGATAACGGACACGAGGTGCTCGCGCACCTTGCCGGCAAGATGCGCAAATTCTACATCCGCGTTCTTCCAGGTGATAAAGTGGTCGTCGAGATCTCTCCGTACGATCTGTCGAAGGGCCGCATTGTTCGACGCCTCGTTGAGGGGCGTGGTGGACCGAAGCCAGGTGAGTCCACGCCGTCATAGCATTGATTGTTGATGCGGGCGGATGAGCGCTTTCAGTGCGTCGCCCCCGCCTTCTCTTGTCGGCGTTCATGCTCATCATCAGGGCTCCGTCTCTCGGTCCTCTGTCGGCCATAAAACGCAAAAGCCCCGATTGCGCTCCCCCGTCGATGAGCTATAACTGGGCGGGCAATACCTGAGCGCTAAGCCTATGAAAAAATATCTCGTGCCTCTCTCGTTCGCCCTCACGCTTCTTGGTTGTGGTGGTGGAGATTCCCCTGACTTTGCTGGAGTATGGAACGGGTCCTACACCTCGCTCCAGAACGATTGCCCTTTCGCCGTGCGCTCCACCGTCGATCCGCTTTTCCCCATGACCGTCTCGATCGACCAGAATAACGTGTTCACGGTCGTCGCTGTTGATGGAAGTGTGGCGACCGGCGGCCAGGGAGAGGGGGAAGATATTAGCTTTCTTGCGCAGGCTCCAGTATTCGGTAACTACGGGTCGATAGCTCCCTACACCTGCGAGAGCGTTCTCGCTCAGGTTGGGTATCTGTCGGTCGGTGACTCGCAGGCTCGGGTTACCATGACGTACCAATTTACGAACTGCACCGCCCCTGGAACCGAGTATGACTCGGATAACCCAGTTTCGTGCGGAGTCGTTTATTTTGGCGACGCGACAAAATAAATAATCAAGACCGTCGATGGAGCGGGCCCTCTACGACCGTTTGCCCAGTTCGAAGAGCTGGGCGAAGGGGTAGATCCCTGAGTCGTGTCCATCTCCCCATCTCATGCCAAGGGCATACTGTCCTACCACCCATATCTCCTTGAGGTCGAGTTGTTCTTCGATCGTGTTCTGAATGACGGTTAGTCCACGTTTCTTCGGGCTGAGTGGCTTTGAGTGGGAGGTGTCGCCTCGCCCCTCTTTGCAGCTCGCGCACGGGCACTCCCGTCTCAGGAGTTCGGTCGAAATATGACTCGTGGAACCGTCTCGCCACGAGATGGTTAGACCACTTTGCGCGTCACGTTTGATCTCAGTTGGCATGGGGGTCATAGGGGTACGTAAAAAAAGTGTTGTCTCAACAGAGTAAGGTTATATGATAGCACCTTCAAAGTTCCGTTCTACCTGTATGGGGTTCGGAGCGAAATATACAATCGATTTGTAGGATAAGGATACACTATGGGAAGAGGTGATGGTCGCTCGCGTCGAGGTAAGATCTTCAAGGGATCGTACGGCAAAACCCGGACACACAAGGTAAAGAAGGCTGTGCCAGTTAAAAAGGCTGCAGCGCCTAAGGCTACTGGAGCCAAGAAGGCTCCTGCAACCAAGAAGACCAAGTAAGACTGGTCCTTCCTGACTCCATCGTTGCCGGCGTGCAAACGTCTTGCTAACGACGAGCAGTGAAAAGCCGGGCACACCCCTCATGGTGTAGCCCGGCTTTTTTTACGCGGTGGGCGCGTTGAGCAGGTTGGTGAAACATGGCTCCCTCGCGAGCATTTTCAGGGGTTCGGCTTCAACGGCGTTGGATTCAAACCATCAAAATGCGCAACAGTGCGTCATTTTTCACCGCCCTGTAATGGCTTCTCGGCGAGCTCACCCTTGTGATCCGCAAAAAACTTGAAAAGCTTGGTTTCTACGTCGCGCGCTGCGTGTCGGCTATACTTTTTGGAGATACGAGCGGCTTTTGCGTTCACCGGACCCTGGTCGGGGTGGTCGAGTTGTGCGGTTGCCGGGTTCTCCTGCATCGCCTTCCACGTCTCCTCAATGATGCGGGCCGGATCTGCGGATCCGATGTGGTCGAGAGCCGCGATGGTGGTGGCGACGTGTGGTGCCTTTGCGAACTCAAGGGTTCGGTAGAGCCCGAACGATCGGGCTCGCTCATTCGTCTCGTAGACGGCAAGGAATGTTGTTTTCGTGGGAGAGTTCGGACTCGCCAACATCGACTGCTCGATGTTGATAAGACGTTCCCTCGTTCCTCCCAGCGCTTCATAAGCCTGAAAGAGCTGGGCCTTTCTGTCCTTGTCCGCGATCTTAATTCGATATCCGGCGACGCTGGCGGTAACGCCGGAGGCGAGGAGAAGAACGATCATGAAAACTATCGCCGACCAGTTCTCTTTAATGGGAGATTTTCGCTCAATCGAGCTCGAGGTTGAGTCTGAGGATTTCGTTTCGCGCATAAAGACCTTGTCGTGGTGGGTTATGGAGCCATCGTTCGAAGGCGGGCAGAGCTAAAGAGTGCGTCAATCTCTCGTTCGATGCTCGCTACTCGTTGATCTTCCTCGGGAGTCCCTCCTTGAGACCTCCAGCATGCCGCTAATGCCGCTTGGTAGCTCTTGAGTGTTTCAAGGATCGTGGACTTTGTGGTGGCATCGACGTGCTCCGTATTCGCGTATCGAAGAACGTCCTTGTATCGCTTCTGTTTCGCCGCTAGCCGTGGTAACTCCATACCGTTAGTCCTTGAAAAATTTAACTGCCAGGATGATAGTCAATCCGGCCGCCGAGGGAAACCCGTGGCGGTGTCAGTGAAAAAAGAGAGAATCTATGACTCCGAGTTCGCGCATGGGAAAAAAAGGAAGAGACCTCACCGCGGTCTTCCCGGGTTCGTTCGACCCTTTTACCAATGGGCACGCTGATATCGTAGAACGTTCGCTCGAGATATTTGACCGGATTATTATCGGCATTCTCCACAATCCCTCAAAGAATCATCTCTTTTCGGAGGAGGAGCGAGTCGCGCTGATTTCGAAGCAATTTGCTCGGTACGGAGCACGGGTTTCGGTCGTGAGCTTCTCGGGGCTCCTCGTGGAGTTTGTTGAAAGCACAAAGAGTAGGGTAGTCATCAGGGGACTTCGCGCGGTGTCGGACTACGACTACGAGGCGCAGATGGCGTTGGTTAACCGCCGACTCTCTCCCCGAATTGAAACGCTCTTCCTTACCGCCCGTGAGGAGCACTCCTATATAAGCTCAACCGTGGTGAAGCAGGTGGCGCTCCTGGGGGGCGATGTCTCTGATATGGTGCCGGCGGTTATCGCGACAGCTCTCACGCGCAAATACAAGGCCACCCAAAAGGACCGCTAAGTCTCTAAAGATTCAGGAGTTATTCGTTGCCCTGATGAATGGTGCACTAGTGTTATAAACGGGGATTGAGGTGTTTTAACGATACCCAGTGCCCACCTTGAGTTGGATCGGAGAGCCGTTTATAGTACCGGGGCACGGATTTGAGGGGATAACCCTTGATGCCGGTTACGTAATCAGCCAACGCTTGCTCCATCGTGAGCTTCAGCGTGGAGGGATGTGGAAGACACATCATCGCTCCGTCTCGAAATAGGCGCCTACCCCTCCGGGTTCTCAAAGGTGATAGGAGATAAGCTCCTCGAGCAGGCAGATACATTTGAACCAAAGGACAGAAAAGATTATGGCAACGCAGCGAACCCTCTCTATCATCAAGCCTGACGCGACAGCTCGCAACCTCGTCGGAAAGATCCTTGCGCACTTCGAAGACGCCGGTCTTACGATCGTAGCCGCTAAGATGGTGACCCTTACGCCTGAGCAGGCTGGTGAGTTCTACGCTATCCACAGAGAGCGCCCGTTTTTCGGGGAGCTTGTTGACTACATGTGTTCCGGTCGAGTCCTCGTTTCCGTTCTTGAGGGTGATGACGCTGTAAACCTCAACCGTAAGTTGATGGGAGCTACTGATCCTAAGAAGGCCGATCCAGGAACCATCCGTAATCTTTACGCTGAGAGCATCGCCGCTAACGCTGTGCACGGCTCCGACAGTCCAGAGAACGCGGTAACTGAGATTAAGCTCTTCTTCCCAGAGCTCAAGTAGCCGATTTGTTTTTACGAGGTGGTGTTGTGACGGCGGCCAGTAAGGATTTCTTTAACTATAGCTACTCCGAACTGGTCGAACTCCTGGAGAAGGAGTACGACGCCACCCGCTTTCGAGCGACCCAGCTTTTCGAGTGGGTGTATCGGCGGGGGGTGACTGATTTCGATCAGATGACCAACATCAGCCGTGCGCTGCGCGATAAGCTGGCTCAAGATTTCTTCTTTCCTGTTGCTCGTATTCACGACCGCCAGATCAGCTCCGATGGAACGAGAAAGTACCTCTTCGAAGTAGAGGGGGGAGATCTCGTTGAATCGGTAATGATTAAGCAGCCGA
>JAIXQT010000285.1 GCA_027485595.1 Pseudomonadota bacterium
TGAGCGTGAGTGGGATTGCTACGGCCGCCACGGGCAATTTCACGACTCTGAACTGGACAACGGGGAGTGGCACCTCTCTGAGCGTGAGTGGGATTGCTACGGCCGCCACGGGCAATTTCACGACTCTGAACTGGACAACGGGGAGTGGCACGACATTAAGCCTGAGTAGTCGTCTTACTGCACCTATCGTAACCCTCTCCAGCCTTTCGGCGACTGGGTCAAGTGTTGCTGTAGAAGTGGGAAGCACTACCGTGATGACCTGTTCGTCCTCGGAAGTGACTGTCAGCACACCCCTCACCCTCTCGGGTTTGTCTTCAGGGACGACTGCGAATGTGTTGTACTTTGACGCGACTACCAAGGCAGTCACTTACGGTGCACAGAGCGCGAGCAGCACTGGATCTTTCACCTCTCTCTCTGTGAGTGGGATTGCTACGGCGGCCACGGGCAATTTTACGACTTTGAACTGGACTACGGGTAGCGGCACGTCTCTGAGTGTGAGTGGCATTGCTACGGCGGCTACAGGCAATTTCACGACTTTGAATTGGACGACTGGAAGCGGCACGTCGTTGTCAATCAGCGGCATCGCTACGGCGGCTACGGGTATATTTACGAGCCTCGCGGTGAGTGGGGTGGCCACGGTCAGTGGGTTTATTGTACCAAGGGTATATGCGTGTCGTGTGCTAAGGTTCAATTCCGGTAATTCGTTTGCTGTCAACACGACGGCTTCACTCTTTCATACGTCCAACTCCACGGTCACTGTCGTGTATAACAATGCGACCTCGACTGGATTCGGGTTTGACACCTCCACATCCAGTACCACGTCGGGGTACTTCCGAGCTCCAGTAGACGGGTACTATTCGGTATCGTTTTATGCTCGTTGGTCAGACACGGGGAACACTGTGGCCCTCCGACCCGTCCGCTGGGTGACGAGTTCAAGCACAGTGACGAATAGCCTCATTGCAAACACGGACAACAACCTGTACGGCTATCTCGATCCAGCCAATCGCCGTCAGTGTACTATCAGTGGGTTACAGTTTCTGTTCAAGGGGGATGGTATCTCGTGTTGGACGTTTTCTACCGACCAGATGACCGAAGTGAGCATGTCGGTGTTCCTGGTGAGTAGTATATGATTGTGGTTACTGTGTTACATACGTACAGTGCGACATATTCTTGACACATCTCAACCTCGTCCTGCTTTTTTCGCCACACCGACAGGACATGAGCGGATCACTTTCGCAACAGCTCCAGGATAACTTCTCTCAGCCTACAGATGGCAGTAACGTGCGGGCCTACCTCTTTCAACATTCCACCACGTTACTGTTGGAGACTCTACTGAAAGATCACAACGTCCTACTCGCCAAGTCCTGCACGCACCCAGAACTCATTCTCCTCGAGTTTCACCGCGAAGAACGATTCGTGTTCCGTGCGACACCCTTTGGTTTCTCGCACACGAAGCGTATCGGGAGGTGCGTTGGTAACCACAACAATCAGGTGCAGGTGCGCCTACTCGAAATCGTCTCCTCCTACATCTTTAAAAAGGCACTGGGTCAGTGGGCTGCCGAACAAGGCTTTGAAGAACCCCTCAGTGTGTGGCTGGTTCCCGGTAAACATACTCCCTTCTTCACCCTACGACTGAGGTGGGCTCTGCACGAGAAACTCCCCGAACGATCTGTCCAGCTATTCCCGGATGTTCCGGCGCAGCCCGAGCCCGAGGAGAGGCGCGGAAGGAAGCGCTGGAGGTCATCCACCGAACCTTACCCCGTGAAAGAGTCCGCGACAGAACAGGTGGATTCGTCGGGTTCGGAATCCGGATTGGTCCGTCTCGATGCGGATATGATCCTTGAGATGGATGATCCGTTGCACTTTGCCTAGTGAACGCGCTCTTCCTTCCGCCTGCGCTGTAGGTGAGCAAAGAACTGCTGCCGTTCGGGATCCTGGACATACTCCGTGTAGGACGTGTATGCATTGTCGGTCCACCTCCCCGGTGACAATGATTTCATGTCGCGGGTCAGCATTGGGGCACACGCAGAGGCTCGTTCCTCAATCTTGACCTCGTTCGTGCCCATACGGACGTAAAAGTATCCGGGGTGGGCCGCCAATCGTCGTGGCCATATAACCCCCCAGCTGTTGCGGCAGATCCAGTAGGCGTCCTGAAACCCCTCTTCCTCTGTGTTCTGGCCCTTGTCACACCACCCAAAGATCTCAATGGCGTGACCCCCTCGGAAGCGAGCGTTGGGACTCTTTGTGTAGATTCGTTCTCCGTCATAGCGGTAGAGATCGTCGTACACCATGACTGTTCCGACGACCGGTCCGTGCAGGAATATCTCCGTCTTGATATTACGGATATTGTCGGCGAGTAGGCGAGCTCGGTCAGCGCGCCTCGGGCCTGCAAAGACGAGACTCTGGCACAGACTCTTATTACTCCCTTCTTGCCCAAAGATCTTGTCCGGCTCGTGCTCGTGGCGCAACGGGTCGGGTGCGACATAGTCGAGCCACGAAGTCTCACTCTTACAGGGAGTTATGGGTCCTCCCCAGAACTGTTCGTACGGATAGGCATTCTCCTTGGAAAGGCCGTTGGCCACCACGTAGTAATAAGCGAACTCGGGGATACCGCCTTTGTCGCACAAATAAGAATCGGGTTTGAAACAACTCACGAGCTCCTGTGTCGACAAGTTCTCGCACACCGTTCCTCCCGTGTGCAGGCTCACGCGATCGGCCAGCATATCGGCAATAGCAAAGGCCCAGCAAGAAGCGCACTTGCCCTGGCTCCGGATAGGCACCAGCAGCCTTTCCTTGTACTTGAAATAGCGTGGGAGGACATTGTCTGCCTCGCGCACACGACCGTTGTCCAGTATGAGTTTGTGGTAGAATACCTTGTCCGGGGCTACCCAGAACTCGGGTAGCTTTGCTCTATGGTAAGCCCGTTCGAGCGCACGACTGGTCTCGTCACCGGCCTCGTAGTGGCAGTGGTCAAGATAAAAGTAGACGAGGACGGCAAGTGCGAGGGCGACAAGGACAGCGATCCATGTGGCCATTGGACAATTGAATTCGATTTGTGTTACTTTAATGAGTGGATTTAAAACTCAAATCGTCACGAGTACATTTCTTCGACGGTGTGTAAGAGACCCAGGATCGACTCGTAAGAGTGACCCGTCCTCTCCACCTCCTGTTGGACCTGATGCCTGTGGCAAGACACGAGCGCTTGTAGCTCTGTCCTGCCCAGATTGGCGATATCCCGGGCAGTCTCTGTGTACTTGCGCTGCAGGGTGTGAATGACAATCAGGCGATAAATCTCCCAGCATTCGGTGTAGACGACCTCGAGGTTGTAATCCGCGGCAGCGTCGGTGGTCGCCGCCCTCTCGTCGAGTTCCACGTCCGGAGCGGTGTGGTGAAAGACCTGTTCAGTGATCCCTGCGCTATCGGGAGTGTCCGAGGCGTTGGTCGGCGTGAGGTGCTGGCTTACGGTGTCCATGACGGAGAGAGAGGTCTGTTCCCAGACGTGCCGGTGAAAGTTATGATCGTTGGAGAGGTCCAAGAGCGTGCGGAGTGTGTGCATGGCTTCGTACTCGAGGTACTGCAGCAGACACAGACGATCCTGCATGCGCCTCTCCCTCCCGCGATCTGCGTACATCTCCACCACGCTCGGGAATACCCTTGTCGGAGGCAGCTCGTAGGAACTGAGCGGGAAGTCATCCCAGTCACAGATTTCATCGGCTTCGGGTACGAGTTTCATCTCTTCGATCGAATCATAACCAGGGAGTTCTTCCACGTCGGTCTCGGTCACATCGATATCCACGCGCAATCGGATGGTAGCAGAGGCGCTGACACCTACCGAAGCGGAACTCCCGACGACCTGTGTGGTGACCCGAGACTGCAACTCGGCATCACTAAACCAGTCTACGGTGTCACTGATGGAATCGTCGTGCGTCGGTGAAGAGGGAGTCGACGCGTTGGGTGAGTACGGGATGATGCAGTCCGTCCCGTACACCTCCTTCATCTGAGTTTCCAGGCGCACAAGGTCCTCGCAGGTGAAAGGGATCCGGTTTAGAGGGTTGGTCATGGAAGGTGATACGGTCAGGTAGTGGTAGAGGGCCTCGATGTCAAATCCTGTACCGCGGTGCACAAACACCTGCAAAGGAGGTTTATCACGCAGTGGTTCCAGTGTGATGGGGCAGAGTTCGTTGTCGGTGTTGGTCGGTTCCATGTGGATGGCCACAGGTCTTAATGTCGTTGAGATGTTGTGGGGAAATAAAACAAGCCTCAGAGGTGGTAATACGAGACGAGTGTCTCGAGGGAGGCGAGCGAACGTAGCATCCTGTGCTTCTGAAAAGCCATGTTCTTTACAGAGCTGGAAAAGGCCAGTGTGGTCCGGTAGGTAGTCAGGTCGGTGAGGAAGCTGAGTCGTTTGAGCGACACGGACCACGGACTCATGCCTACCCCTCCTGACTTCACAAACACGTCATCCTCCTCCGCTTTCATTGCGAATCCCAGATCCTGCAACTCTTGGAGGTCCTCTTGGTCCACGATGACCGTGTCCACCTCGATCGTCCTGATGACAAGGGGATCGAGGAAAGGCGCCAGCATGTCCAGATTGGCCCCGTAGCCAACCGTCACGCCTAGACGACCACTGTCGACCGCTATACGGACTGTGCCGTCGGGATACGAGTCCACGTGATGGAGGTAGCTGAGCAACCACTGTACCCAGAACTCTACAAAGAGTGAGTGCAGGTTGGCCGCCCGAGGATCGGTAGACATCTCCAGGTACTCGACGACTGACTGGGCATCTTGGGTGTACTGGAGGGGTGCCACGAATTCTAAAAAGGGGCTCGTAGGCGTCAGCGCGAGTCTTCCATCGCTAGAGATCGAGTAGACCCGCAACTGGGGTGGGTCCAGTCGGACATAGTCCCAGGGCGATGTCGGGACACTAAAGAGGAGTTCGGATGAGGTGGTGGTGCGACGTACAAGAGCTCGGATCGACATGGAACGTTTAACGCTGGTTTGGATTTTATTTTTGTGGTTACGAGGCTGTTTCGAGTTGCAGCATGAGGCTCCAATCACTAAGGATCCGACTCGGTACGGGCACTCCCCTTTCGTTGTAAAAGGTCAGGGTGATGTAGGATACGCGGTCCAAGGGGACAGCAAAACGACAACCGCCGACTAAGCTCTTGTTCTGACTCGTGAGGTAGGCCACGCCCTCGCTACGACGACTGGGGCAGCTCTGCAATCTCCCGAACGCCCGGATCCCGGAGGTGGCCGACACGCTGACGCACTCTTGCTGCTCGAGCCACATCCGCACGAGATAGACGGGTTCCTCCAACGAGGTCACTGGCAGCGTGCCCCGGTAGAGCGTGCCACCCGTCTCGGCCGAGTCGGTGCCGAGCA
>JAIXQT010000167.1 GCA_027485595.1 Pseudomonadota bacterium
ACGAAAAAATCCTCAACGTATCGCAGTGGATACGTCTCCGGTTTTTTCGTCGTCTCCGCCTCGTTTCGCCGAAACCCTCAAAATGCTCACGACGGAACCATTTTTCACCACCCTGCTAGCTCGATACACCCCGAACTCCCCCTCTTTATCTTTACCCCTTTTCCGACTACAACTGGGGCCCGCCATGCGAGTGCTCGTGATAGGAACCACCGTCGATAAGCCAGAGGCCCATATCCTGCAGGGCCTTATGGCGCGTGGGGTACACATTCATTTTCTCGGCACCCCACTTCCAGAGCATGAGGCGCTCCTCAGGGCGAGCGGCGCCTCCATCACCCACCACCACTTCGCGCACCGGTTTGACCTCAAAGGAATTAAACTGATTCGCTCGATAGTTCGAGATGACGCCATTGATCTGATCTACGCCCTCTCAAATCGGGGACTCTCATGTACCGTGCTTGGGCTGTTCAATCGAACCATCCCTCTAGCGACCTACCGAGGAACAGTTGGTCACTTGAGTTGGCTCGACCCATCATCATGGTTAACCTTCCTCAATCCGAAGGTTAAGAAGATCCTGTGCGTCTCTGAGGCCGTCGCCGATTATTTGCGAGAGATTAAGCTTCCAGAGGAACGCATCGTCACCATCTACAAGGGACACGATATCGAGTGGTACCGAAGCACCCCACCGCCCCGCGAATCACTGGGCCTTCCCGATGACGCTTTCGTTGTCGGATGCACCGCGATGATGCGCCCGGTGAAAGGAGTGGATATCCTTCTCCAAGCGGTATCATCGCTGCTTACCGAGCTTCCTCAGCTGCATCTTATCCTCATCGGTGGGATTAAAGACCCGGCCATCGAAAAGCTCATAGAGACATTCCCAGATAGATCACGACTACATCTCACCGGATATCGAAATGACGCGACGAAGCTCGCAACGCTCTGTGACGTCACCGTTATGGCCTCAAAAACGAGGGAGGGATTTCCAAAGTCGGTAATCGAAGCGATGGCACAAGGGGTTCCAGCTATCGTGACCGACGTCGGCGGAATGCCGGAACTTGTAGGTCACGGAAGCGCAGGGATGGTGGTTCCCCCTTCCGATGTGCCAGCGCTCGCTAACGCGATTCGAACTCTCTACAACGACAGAAACCGAGCACAGGAGCTTGGACAGCTCGGGCAGCGACGGATTGTGGAGGTGTTTAATGTCGCCTCGACTGTCGAGAAGATGCACGGGGTGTTTGAGGGGCTGGTTCGTAAACCGTAAAAGATCGTGGACGATGACATCGACGTCACCGTTGAACGCTCGTAACTCGGCGTTCAGAAATAACCGCCCTCCCGGATCACGGGTTCGCACAGCGGGAGGGCGACCATTCCTGGTCGCCGGAATTTCGCGTCTCGTCAAAGATGTGGATATTTCGCGGTCATCGCATCGAATCGTCCCGGAGGGCCCGTATCCTTACGGGCCGGAGCTCGCTCCGATATTTTCGTGCATCTTCCGGCCTGTGTGGACACAGGCCCTCCGGGTGCGCCAATCACGACACTAACGCATCCCGCAACACAGCGACCAGCTTGCATCGACGTAGCATAGCGAAGGTAGAACCTGAGCGCCGCGCTACGATTTTTCAACGATGACGTCAACGTCAAACGTCCTCGTCAACGATACCCGCCTACCGCTCCTCTCCGGTCGTCAGCTGAAAATCAGTAAACTCATCGTGAAGCACCCGCACCGCCACCTCGCAGTACTTTCGCGGAACGAGCACCGACATCTTGATCTCAGAGGTGTTGATCATAGTAACGCCGATACGCTCACGAGCGAGTGCCTCGAAGACACGAGCGGCAACACCGGTGTGGTACCGCATACCGATACCAACCACCGAGACCTTAGCGATATCCCGGTCGATCTTCACACCCGAAGCTCCAAGCTCTGGACCGAGCGCTTGCATAGTCTCAAGAGCGGTCAAACTATTCTCGTCCGGAACCGTCAAACTCAAGTTAACCGCACCCGAATCAATGCTCTCCTGGGAGATCATGTCGATAAAGATATTCTTGCGGCTCAATTCCGAAAAGAGTCGGGACATCTTTCCGATATCAGCTGACATACCCTCAACGACGATACGGGCCTCATCAGTTCGATAGGTCACACCAGTTACAATTGGCTTCTCCATAAGCTCTTCCTCAGCAACGATCCATGTTCCGTTTTTGCCCGGAATGAACGGGCCTTCAAATGTTGAAAGTACCACAAGTGGTACCTCGTACCGCATCGCGAAGTACACAGAGCGCGTGTGCAACACCTTTGCTCCAAGACTCGCCATCTCAAGCATCTCCTCGTGGCATACCCGCTCAATGAGCTTGGCATTCTTGCAGGTTCGAGGATCGGTTGAGAAAACTCCCGGCACGTCCGTGTAGATGAAACACGTCTGCGCCTTTACGGCGGCAGCTATCGCGACCGCGGTGATATCAGATCCACCACGACCGAGCGTGGTAATATCCCCCCGCTCATCAACTCCCTGGAATCCAGCCACAACGGGAACTATCCCTTGAGAGACAAGCGCACTGAGCTGGTCGGCGTCAATCGACTCAATCAACGCGTTCGTGTGTTCAGAGTTGGTTGCTATCTGCGCCTGTTGCGCAAGAAGGCTTTTAGCCGAAATCCCAGCCTCTATGAGCCGCATGGCGAGCAGCGCGATCGTAATCTGCTCGCCACTAGCCAAGAGAACATCCATCTCTCGCGGATTCGGCCTCTCAACACAACTTTTTGCGAGAGCCACAAGTTTATTCGTCTCACCCGCCATCGCCGAGAGCACGACGATAACTCCCACATCGGGAAGTCTCCTTCTATGCTCGGCAACGATGTCGGCGACGTGTTGAATGCGGGAAACATCTCCTACGGAGGTCCCGCCGAATTTCATCACCACTATCGGCGCGCGTTCACCACTCATGTTCTACCCTCTAACATATCCAATCGGGATGTAAGCTCTCGATTCGCATCTCCACTCATTTCCAAAATTCGCCCCGCCGACGCTCCCTCAGCCTCGACATGGGATAATCGCATGTGGCAGGTGAGATACGGAAGTAGATCAGGGCACCTCTCCGGCCATTCAATCAGCCGCACGGTCGTGGGAGATGGAGATTCCTCGAGCTCCATCGGCAACACCGTAAGCCGGTAGAGATCCCAATGCTCCACCGTAAGCCCGTTAGGAAGAGTATATTCGTGTTGCAAAGTGTACGTCGGCGATGAGACAGCTCGGAGGTCTCCCCCCGCGGCGGAGATGAGATGACGCACAAAGGTAGTCTTTCCAGCCCCGAGCTCCCCACTCAAGCCAACAACAAGCCCACCCCTCAGAGCGGGAGCAAGCGCTCCAGCTATCCGCGCGGTGTCCTGCTCATTCGCGATCGTGTACGTACTCACCCTTGCAGCTCTCCAATAACCGATGCAGCGGACCACGCGATATCACTCGCGATAATCGGCCCTCCGGATGCCGCCGAAGCGCGCTCTCCCGCTACGGCGTGAATATATGCGGCACGAACTGAGGTCTCGAACACGCTTTCGCGCCCGTTGAGGGAAGCGGCGAGTATGCCACACAAAACATCCCCACTGCCAGGGGTCGCCAAATACGGGGTTCCCCGGGCGATAATGCCCCCCTCCAAGCCATCCCAGACAAGCGTTCCGGCCCCCTTTAAGAGCGCGGAGATGTGGTACCGCTTAACCAACTCCTTCACCGCGGCGAACCGATCCCGTTGAATGTCTACCGTAGAGACACCCAACATAGTAGCGGCCTCACCTGGGTGTGGAGTAATCACCCCCTCGATTCCATCAAGGTCGATCCGCCGAGAAGCGATCAGATTCAGTGCGTCAGCATCTATTACAACCCGTTTTTGTGACGCCCGAAGAGACTTCAAAAGACTTTCCAAGAACCGTCCCGTCTCAGGTTCCCGTCCGAGACCGGGGCCAACGACGATGACATCAGCTCCGGAGAGCGCATCACTCAACGCGCCGACATCCTCCTCCACGTACCAGGGGCGAGGATCGTCGATAATCACGTTCATGCACTCAGGGGCAACGGCGACACCACCCCATGTCGGTTTCGTAACACGGGACACGAGCCCCGCGCCGGCCCTAAGAGCACCGAGCGCGGCGAGCGCGCTCGCTCCCGGCATCGCGGCGGTTCCACCGACCACGAGCACCCGCCCCTGCATACCTTTATGCCCGTCAACGGGCCGAGCCGCCATTCGCGGCACTCGAGCCCCCTCAATGACGGAGAACTCAATACCGCTCCGAGCGGATATCTCTATCGGCGCGATTCGAATGGCCCCACACGCCTCCCGCGCCGGAAACTGCATCATACCCCGCTTAACGAGTTCAATCGACACCGTGTAATCAGCCACGACATGCGGCGAGTACACCGCGCCCGTATCACCGTCGACACCTGTAGGGATATCAACCGCCAACACGACCAATGCGGGGCGTCGCGCCCTTTCCGCCATGACCAGCTCAACAAGGGTTGCGATACCTCCTCGCGGAGCCTCTCGCTGACCGGTCCCAAGAAGCGCATCTACCACGATAGTCGCTCGGGAAAGGGAACTTGCAAAATCCTCTTCAGAAATAACTCGTCCCCCACTCGCGGCGATCGCGACTTCGCCACTGCCAGCAAGAACGACAGCGTAAGGAAAGGATCGCATCTGAGCACTACATGCAGGGGAATACCGAGCCGCGCCCGCTACAACGGCGCATACGGAGATGCCATCGTCCGCCAGCCGACGAGCTACTACCAATCCATCGCCTCCGTTGTTGCCCGGCCCGCACACGACGACGACGTGATGGCGGGAACCGTCATTCGCTATGATGAGCTCTTGCATCGCATCAACGACCACTCCCCCAGCCCGTTCCATCAACTCGAGGGAACTCACCCCTGACGCAATAGTCTCTGCGTCCAAACGGGCCATCTCCGCGCTGGAGGGCGCGAACCACGACGCACAGGAGTCATCAGACACGGCTACCGAGCCGAAACTACCGAGGGAATAGCTCTTCACGCCGCTCCGATCTCTCGCTCCAGAATCTCCGCGAGGTCGTTGGCGTGTCGCTTACAGGCATCCTCATCCTCGCACTCAACCATGACACGAGCTTTGTTTTCAGTACCTGAGTACCGTATGAGCACACGCCCTGTTATTCCGAGCTCCCTCTCTTTTTGCTCGATAGCTTTGACGAGAGGCTCGATCGTTGAGAGCTCCGGACGAGAGGACACCTTGATGTTCACTAATTTCTGAGGGAACGCGACGAACGCCGACGCTAGCTCTGAGAGCGGTCGCCCCTTACGGCACATGACTGACATCACTTTCAGCGCGGTCAGAAGCCCATCACCTGTCGAAGCGTGATCAGCGAAGATAGTGTGCCCCGATTGCTCACCACCAAGTTGCAATCCTTGGCGGGTCATCTCCTCAAGAACTGCTCGATCACCAACACCCGTCCGGACTACCTCAATGCCGTGCGCGGTCAATAGCTTCTCAAGTCCGAGGTTCGACATCTGAGTCGCCACAACCCGTGGTTTCGTGAGGATTCCACGTTCCTTCATGTCGATAGCACAAATCGCTAAGGCGATGTCACCATCAAGAACACGCCCCTTCTCGTCCACAAGGATACACCGATCGGCGTCCCCGTCGAGCGCGATACCGATGTTGAGGTTCTGCTCCGTCACGAGTTTCCCTACGACCTCCGGATAGAGACTTCCGAAACCGGCGTTAATGTTCCTTCCACTTGGGCTCACACCACGCGATACGACGTCAGCTCCAAGCTCGGCGAAGGTCTGAGGACCCACTACGTACGCGGCGCCATTAGCGCAATCTAGGCCTATCTTGAGCCCATCAAGGGAGTACTCTCGCGGAAACGCGCTCTTGAGGAACACCGTGTAGCGACCAACCGCATCGTTGATTCGTGTCGCTTTTCCGATCTGGGTTGAGTCGATCGGGGTGGCGTCGAGAACACCGGGCTCCAAGAGCTGCTCGATCTCAGCCTCGAGCTCATCGGCAAGCTTATATCCGTCCGATCCGAAGATCTTAATTCCGTTATCCTCAAAAGGATTGTGAGAGGCCGAGATCATAATACCGGCGTCAGCTCTCATACTACGGGTGAGATACGCCACTCCGGGTGTTGGCACCGGACCGCATAACATGAGATCGGCGCCCATCGCGGTAATCCCGGCGGCGAGGGAGCTCTCGATCATATATCCAGAGAGGCGAGTATCTTTGCCGATCAACACGCGATGCTTACGTTGATCTTTCAGGAACACCTTAGCCACCGCTTTGCCAAGTCGAACGAGGGTCTCCGGATCGAGGGGAGAAACTCCGGCGACACCCCTAATACCATCGGTCCCAAAATACTTTCGTCCATTTCCCATATACGTTCCTTTGAGGAGCTCCGCCTAGCGCGAAGTCTTCTTTGAATTCTTCTCTACCTTCGTCTTCACAGCGATCTTTCGGGCGCTCTCTTTAAAAACCAGCACGCTCGCCGGCTCTAGCTTCGCCACCGAGCACCCCTCAGGAACCTCGACGTCGATATAAACCACCTTACCTTCGCTCGGCGGAATCTCCTTCACTCGCACATACGGAAGTATCAATCCAGGATCGACCTCAGCCACAAACGCGGGGGGCCCCTCAAGTATGACGGTAACCTCCATCGGCTCAATCCCAACACCAGAGATATTCGGCGCGGTTCGAAGCTCTACAGGACGCCTTTCAAACGTTCGTTGTCGAGGAACCTCGTTGATAGCGACTCGTACCGAGACGCTCTTGGTGATAAGGCTGCTTTGATTGCCCGGGCTTCGCAGGTTAAGCGAGAGGGTCTGCGTTTTCGTGATATCGCTCAGATCAATCGGTTCGGACTCGATAAATCTGAGCTGCTTGAGCTCCGAGCGAGGCCCCTTCACGGTCGCGACCTTAGGCTCGACATCAACCTTTGAGAGCGTAAGCTCCTTCGGCAACTGTCCCACTCGAGGAACCTCGACCTTAAAATCCTTACGCTCAAATGGCTCAAATACCAACTCAACCTCTGAGGGCTCAATACCGACAACCTCAATCATTGAGGGAACCGAGAGATCAGCGCCCTTGAGAGATACCTGCAACCGTTCACCCACATCATCGGGCACCATCACTTTGAGCGGTGGTGGGGATGATACGAGCGGACCAACCAAAAACGATGGACCGCGAACGGTAACTTGCGCCATCCGCCGCGTCGGCTTCACCAACACCTTATCGTCCGGGGGATTCTTAATCTCAATCGGCACATTAAAACTCAAGACACTCGTATTTCGATCGCTATGAACGGAGTATGCGAGCAGAATCGCCGCGAGAAGGGAAACGAGCTTGAGGATGAGGTTATCCTTCACTATCTACCGCCTCCATTTTTTTGAGAGGCGTCCGTCGAGAATGCCCCGTCGTTGTGGAGTTTCTTTGGAGGAGGTCCTTGAGCGAGTTGACGTCAAGGTTGCGGTGGAGCGTTCCATCAATAAAGAGCGTTATCGCGCCCGTCTCCTCCGAGGTCACCACCACCATCGCGTCAGAGCGCTCGGTGATTCCGAGCGCTGCCCGGTGGCGGGTTCCAAGATTCGGATCGAGGTCAGGATTAAAACTTAAGGGGAGCACACACCCCGCCGCTTTAATTTTGCCACCTTGAATAATAACGGCGCCATCGTGAAGTGGCGACTCCTTAGTAAAGATACTCATCAATATCTTTGGGCTGACCTGCGCGTCGAGATGAACACTCTCCTCCATAAATTCATCAAGCCCCACCTCGCGCTGAATCACCATCAAACTTCCGAGCCTAGCTTTCGAAAGCTTGTGCGCTGAGAGGGATATCTCATCGAGAACCTGGTGCGACACTGCCTTCCCTTGCTTGAAGAGAAACGATTGAGAGCCTACCTTCGTGAGGGCTCGGCGAATGTCATCTTGAAAGATGACCACCACCAAAAGAATGAAGGAGTTAAAGAGACTATCGATTAACCACGCGAGGGTAACGAAACCAACCTCTTTGGCGATGAAATACACCGCCGCAACAGCGAGAAGCCCGAGCAACATCGGCAACGCTCGGGTTCCGCGGATAACCAAGAGAGCCCGATACATGAGGATAGACACGATCAGGATGTCCAACGCTTGGACCACCACCCCCGACGATATCCCCAATGATGGAAAACTCATAGATTCACAAATACGAGAGCGGACGAGTCTCGTCCGCTCTCTTGAAAACTCCTCTCAACACGGTCAAGCCGTGTGGCTACGCCGCGACCGAAACTCCTGAACCAGATGACTCGGGTCCACCATCAGAACCCTGCGGTCCGCCCGGACCTCCTTGTGGTCCAGGGGAGTACCCCTCACCCCGCAAGATGCGATCGATATCCTCGGCGTCTAGTGTTTCCTTCTCAACCACCGCTTTCGCGAGCGTATGAAGGGTCTCAAGGTTCTCGGTGATAATCTTCTTCGCCACCTCGTACTGGCCCGAGAGAAGGCTTTTCACCTCCTCATCGATCTCGCACTGCACGGCCTCGGAGTGCTCACGAGGCTTCCCGATCTCTCGCCCGAGGAACACGTGCTCCTCCTTACTGTTGTAGTGAATCGGCCCAAGCTTGTCGCTCATACCCCACTCACACACCATCCGGCGAGCGATATCAGTAGCGCGCTGAATATCTGAGCTTGCACCCGTATTCATGTCCTGAAAGACGAGCTCCTCAGCAACCCGTCCACCAAAGAATACAGCGAGCTGATCCATCCAATATGATCTGGAATAGGTGTGACGATCGTTCTCAGGAAGCTGTTGCATCAATCCAAGCGCCATACCACGTGGCACGATCGTCAACTTATGGACCGGATCCGCGTGCGGGAGCTTCTTAGCCACGAGCGCGTGACCGGACTCATGATACGCGGTGGTGAGCTTCTCCTTTTCTGAAAGGAGCATAGAACGACGCTCAGCTCCCATCATCACCTTGTCCTTCGCGTACTCAAAATCAGAGCGAGCCACGAGCGACTTATTGTGCCGAGCGGCGTAGAGCGCCGCCTCGTTCACCAATATCTCGAGATCCGCTCCCGAGAATCCTGGGGTACCACGAGCGACCACGTTGAGATCTACGTCGTCTCCGAGCGGAACCTTCTTGGTATGCACCTTAAGGATACCGAGACGACCGTTGAGGTCTGGGCGTGATACAACTACACGTCGGTCGAAACGACCTGGTCGCATAAGCGCTGGGTCAAGCACGTCTGGCCGGTTAGTGGCCGCGATGAGGATAACACCCTCATTACTCTCAAATCCGTCCATCTCAACAAGGAGTTGGTTGAGGGTCTGCTCCCGCTCGTCGTGCCCACCGCCCATGCCGGCGCCACGGTGACGACCGACGGCGTCGATCTCATCGATGAAGATAATGCATGGAGCGTTCTTCTTTCCTTGAATGAAGAGGTCGCGAACACGGGACGCGCCCACGCCGACGAACATCTCAACGAAATCGGAGCCGGAGATACTAAAGAAAGGAACACCGGCCTCCCCGGCGATGGCTTTTGCAAGGAGAGTCTTTCCAGTTCCCGGCGATCCAACAAGAAGCACTCCTTTAGGAATTCGTCCACCGAGACGGGTGAACTTCTTCGGGTCTTTTAAGAACTCAATAATCTCCTCAAGCTCAGCGCGCGCCTCATCGATACCGGCAACATCAGCAAAGGTGACCTTCTGCTGGCTCTCGGTGAGCAGTTTCGCCCTCGATTTCCCGAAGCTCATCCCCTTCCCGGCGCCCATCTGCATCTGTCGCCAGAAGGTAAAGCCGATAACCAAGAGGAGGATCATCGGTAGCGCGTTCATTAAGAAGAAGAGGTACGAGGACTGATCCGCGGGCTCGTTCACCTTGATATCAACGCCATTCTTTACGAGGTTCGGGATGAGGGTATCATCCTTAGGAAGGGTCGTGTGGAACCGCTCAAACTGCGAGTCCTTCACCCGATACTCACCAAAGAGGGTTGTTCCCTCAATCCGGACGGTCCGCACGTTGTGCTTGTCGACCTCCTGAAGGAACTCGCTGTACGACAACTCCGTTGTTACATCAGACTTGTTCTTGGCTACACTGTAGACTGTGAAAACGAGAAGAATAATTCCGAGCCAAAAGACACCGTTTCTTGTCACCGCTCAATCTCCAAACCTTTCTGTGCGGAAATCGCAATAAAGTCGAACTATTATTACTCAGTATATGGCTTCGGACAACCGTAACAGGGTGGTGAAAAATGATTTCCTGTTGCGCCTTTCGATGGTTTGACTGCAACTTCGTTGGAGCCAACGAAAAAATCCTCAACGTATCTCAGTGGATACGTCTGCGGTTTTTTCGTCGTCTCC
>JAIXQT010000055.1 GCA_027485595.1 Pseudomonadota bacterium
ACTCCTCAGACTACAGTTACTCCTCAGACTACAGCTACTCGTCAGACTACAGCTACTCGTCAGACTACAGTTACTCCTCAGACTACAGCTACTCGTCAGACTACAGCTACTCGTCAGACTACAGCTACTCGTCAGACTACAGTTACTCGTCAGACTACAGCTACTCCTCCCCTATTAGTTCGCCCTCGGGGACAGGTTACTCGTCAAATCCATCGTACTACTCTTCGTATCCGAGCAACTCCTACTCGAGTTACTAATTCACTTGTTCAACAACGCGATAGCAAAGGGGTGTGAGCCGGCTACCGCGTCAACAATTATGGCCAAAAGTAGGGTGTTCTAGAAATTGGGTCTAGGGCCAAAAGTAGGGTGTTCTAGAAATTTCTGCTAACAAAAACGCGATCATTTTTCCCCTGAATTTCCTCAAGTTTGCCCAAGAAGTGACGACTACACTGTTAGCGGGTAGGTGAAGCAGTAGCACTCAATTAGTTGTGACGATTCAACTAATCGCTCCCGAGGGGGGCAGATGCTAGGCGCAAGGTCTTGATGAAGGCTCTATAGAGGCCTGGTAAACTGTATCTGAGCTTTGCAGGCACAAGAAATAGGTGAACTATGGCTTGGAAGGGAAGTATCCCCGGAAAAGAGGCCTCGAGACAGCGTGGTGGAAGCATCCTTGAATACTGTATGGTCGTCGGATTGTTGGGAATAGCGACCCTAGCCACCGTGTCATCGATGGGCACAGGCATATCTTCGAAGATTACAAAAACTATTATACCAGCGCTCGGCGGTTCGAACCAAGGCGTGGGTGGCACGGAACAGGACGGAACGGGGTCAAGCTCGAGTGGTGCCTCCAATGACAGCTCGGGGACAGGTTACTCGTCAAATCCATCTTACGGCTCTTCGTATCCAATACCTCGGAGGCGTTCCACGCCCCTTCAAGGACGTTCTTGAACGGATTGCGTGGTTTCACAGCTCAGGTTAGCAGTGCTTGGTTCTCCGAGAAGGATAGCAGCTTTCACTAACAGGCCTGGGTTACAGGGATCCGCCGAGCCGACCATCGCTCCCCCAATCGAACGCATAGCTCCTATACCAACGGTCGCAACAATTCCAAGCAGAAGTGCGTATTCGACCAAAGAGGCGCCAAGTTGACGGGAGTAGTTCGTGTGCCATTCTATAGGATGTACTCGCATAACGGACCTCACAGTCGAAGCAAACTAACCTCTCCCCCTATTCCGCCACCAGCGCGGATCCGCTTCTAAAAAAGCTGGAAATTCAAACAGTAGCAGAATCTCGCACTCTATTCACAACGGGTATCGAGCACTTACGCCTCCGACACGCCTCTTGCAGCCTTCTACCGAGCAATCCTCTCAGTAGCCGTTGTGTCCTTTCTCAACCAGTGACAAGCTGGAGCCGCGCAGGACAGAGATCCGGGCCCCGGTCGGCTGGGATCGGCACTGATGCAATATTCGACTCGAAGGTGCGCACCATGGCACACAAGGGAGCTTCGAGCGCCCCGGTGCTCTGTGCGACATCTTAGAAGGAGCCGCAATAGAGTCTGAGAGACAGCTTTGTTTTCTTCACAAAATCTAGGCACCATCCAACAGATAAACCACCTTTATGAAAAAGTCGCATTACGAAAATCAATCCGCGCTTGCAACCTTCCTTATCAAGACCAGCGTGTGGGCTGGCCTTTTCGGGGTTTTATGGATTCTTCGTTCTTTCTCCCTGCTTATCTTTCTCACATTTGTATTCGCCTATATCCAAGCAAAAGCGGTTTCACGATTGGAGAGCAGGCTGGCAAATCGCACCGTTCGCGTAATCGGTGTTGGCATCACCTTCTTGGTGGCAGTGGCCGGTGTCATAGCGTTCCTTACCCCTCATGTTCGAGACCAATCAACCACACTTGTTCGGTCTTTTCCCAACGTTCTCAAAGAATTCGATGACACCATCTATGATCTCCGAAAATCATCGCCCTTTGTCGCCGATCTCATTCCTGCACCTCCCGCCACCACCGAACAGGGCCCCACGCAGTGGGATATGAAAAAGAGCCCCTCAGCAAGGATTTTGGAAGGCGTTTTCGGCCTCGCCTCCGAAAGTCATGAGCCCCTCGCGACGAAGGAGATTGTGGAACGGGTGCGCACCATAACCGAAAAAGGCCTCGCGCTGGGCTCAAGCTTTCTCCTCTCAATCCTCTTTTCGTTCCTCATCGTGCTGGACCTTCCAGAACTTACACGGGGCGTTCAGCGCCTCCGAGAGTCCAGGGTGGCGTTCATATACGAGGTCGTTGGATCAAGCGTCTCTGAATTCGCGCGAGTACTCGGCAGCGCGTTGGAGGCGCAGTTTTACATAGCGATCCTCAATACTATCCTCACGGCTATCGGAATTAAGGTGTTGGGACTAACCGGAAGCATCGCCTTTCTCTCTGTCGTCGTATTCTTCTGTAGCTTCATTCCTGTCGCTGGCGTATTCCTCAGTTCGGCGCCGATCTGTCTCCTAGCCTTCCAA
Source organism: Pseudomonadota bacterium (assembly GCA_027485595.1). Classification (GTDB taxonomy): domain Bacteria; phylum Bdellovibrionota_C; class UBA2361; order UBA2361; family OMII01; genus OMII01. The sequence continues at coordinate 2,503 of JAIXQT010000055.1, forward strand.
AAGGGGGGAATCGGATTGATGCTTGGAGCGGGATTGCTTATATGGATTATCCATCTCATAGAGGCGTATATCCTAAATCCAAAGATCTATGGCCACGCCCTCAGAGTGAACCCCGTCCTTGTTCTAATCATCCTAACTCTAGGAGGAAAGCTGTTCGGAGTGTGGGGCCTTGTTCTTGGACTTCCGGTCTGCACATACGTGTTTGGTCGAGCGATTTGGACCCACCGCTAACAGGCTCAAGCCCCCTCGCTCACGATGATTTCCGCTCGCCTCTGACCTGTTGCACGCTTGAGACCGCAAGCAGCCGTTCATAGATCGGCTTAGCTCTCAAAAGCTCGGCGATAAAATATCCGATCAGCGCGGCAACCATAAGGGGTAACAACAGGGAGAAGCCACCTGTCATCTCCGCAAGCAGAACGACCCCCGTAAAAGGGGCCCGAACTGAGGCGGTAAAAAATGCGGTCATAGCTATGAGCGCGGACACCTCCAAGGTTGGAAGCGCGAGTGGCGAGAGAGCTAGTATCTTAGTAGTCAGAAATCCGACAACGGCTCCCTGCACTAACATCGGGGCGAAGATCCCCCCCGGGACCCCCGTGGCGTAACAGGCGACGGTGAGGAGCATCTTTGCCATGAAGAGGCCCCCCAGCATAAAGAGAGATGTTGTCGCCAATGTGTCCTCGGTGCAAACAAGGTCAAAGACCCCCTGCGCATCCAGTACAAGATGGGGCACTTTAGAGATACAAATTCCGACGAGACCTCCCACCACCAAACCACGCGCCCAAAGAGGGAACCGAGACGGCACTCCCGTCACTCCACCCACGAGGGTCTTGTTAAAGAGGAGACCTCCCAAAGCAGCTGCAGCGGAGATGATGAGGATAGCAGGAACGGTCTCAAGTGCTGGAAGCGACATACCAGCGATTCGCAACGTCGGACCAGCTCCAACGCTCAGCTGCACCACCGCGTCCGCCAGGACCGTGCCGAGCAACGCCATACCAAGCGTCATAGAATTTACCTCTCGACGAAGCTCCTCTATGACAAAAAGAAATCCGGCTAGGGGAGCGTTGAAGGCCGCAGCTAGGCCCGCTCCCGCTCCGCACGCGATAAGGTGATCTCGAAGATGAGGAGGAACTTTCGCGCACTTCGCCACTTCACCCGCTAGCGATGCGCCAAGGTGAACCGTGGGTCCCTCTCGTCCCAATGAGAACTTACTGCCGATTACAACGGCACCTCCAAAAAACTTTACGAGCATAACTCGGAGACCGCGCAACGGCTGCATGTGGGCGAGAACCGCCTTCACATGAGGAATCCCACTCCCTCCGGCTTCAGGAGCAACGCACTGAGTTAAGGCGCCAACGAGCCCTCCGGCCCCGGCGCATAACAGGACCAGTAATCCGAGGTTATCATTCGTTCCACCAAGCGATTGAGCAAGGTCGCGCTGGATGTGAGAAACGAGTAGAGAGAACCATTCAAAACAGATCGCTACCAACCCAACCCCAAGACCTATACCAGAGGCAACGAGCAGATGGTGTTTCCGGAGAGACGATAACTTGTTCGTGGTAAATGGCCCGAGATCTTGATATTTCTGCATGCGCATCAAGGCTATACCCTAACTGATCCGGCAGCAAAGTCTCAAAAACCAGCACTTGCAAACAGCTAGAGCTCACCCACCTTTGAGATTGCTCACGTTTTTTTGAAAAGTCAGGTTTATCCCTTTAATTCACGATTTCACTCTGGAAAGATGCACCTATCTGAACACGTAGAGAAGTAACAAGAAGAAGGAGCATGGCGCAGAAGACCACTATTTCATGGGCTGGCAGGGTTATCGGAGCCCTGATAGTGGGGGCCGCGTGGACGGCGCTCGTTAACGTAGCTTTCTCACGCTACGCACTCGCCCAGAATCCGGCCCCTCAATCACCAGAAATCACGCGGTATCTAACCGCTCCGCTCGTGGACGAATCCTCAACCATTGGAAAGGATACGCCTCTTAGCATCGAAGATAAAATTGACCACCTCGGACGTGTATACAAGGACCAAAACAATCAAACATTTCAAGAACTCTGGCTACTCGGCCGCTACCACGGTCAGTACCACTGGACCGAAGCAAATACGGGAGAAGATAATGGGTATGAGACCCGACGATTCCGGTTGGGAGCTCAGGCGAAGATGCTCCAACAGTTGACCGTCCACGCCCAAATGGTGAGCGGCAGCAACATCGATCCCTTCTACGACGGATTTACGGAATTATGGGCGCAGTGGGCTTTCTCACCTGAAGTGGCACTCACGATTGGTCAACAAAAAAACCGGTTTACCCATGACCGTAATGTTTCAAGCCGCTACCTAAATTACCTTGAGCGAGCGATGCTCACCAATATGTTCAACGTTGACTACACCCCGTCCATCACCGTACAGGGCAAGGTAGACGCCGTAACTTACTATAGCGGGTTCTTTACCAACGCGACTGGCAGAGACATAGGCGAGGCCTTTGTGGAATTTGACTCAGGATGGTCCCACATCACCCAGGTGTACTACGACCTACGGCAGGGGCTGGGCATGGACAACGTAACCCTGTACGGCTCCTACATCCACAGTGATTACAACGATAACGCAACTACCATGAACTACTTTGAGAACGGCGTATCAGGCGCTGTTATTCTCCATAAGGGGCAGTTCGCGCTCATTAACGAGATCACCGGGGGAATCGGTAATGAGCATGGAAACGCGGCCGGCTTGAACTTCCAGCCGAGCTACTTCTTCACTAAAAAGTGGCAGATCGTAGCTCGCTATCAACTCGCACACTCAAACGGCAACCAAGGACTCAACCCACAGGTACGTTATGAGCGGCCCGCCGGGTTTCAATCAGGGGATCGTTATCAAGCTGGCTACCTAGGCCTTGATTACTACATCGCGCTCCACCGACTAAAACTAATGAGCGGTATCGAGTACGCTACCATGAGCGGTCAAGAAGCTTGGACGACAAGCCTTATGCTTCGCTTCTACTTCGGACCACACTCCGGCGGACCGTTCCCGATGAACAGGATCCTCCCTTTGGACTACGATTAGCATCCACCAGAGCCCAAACTAATTTCCCCAAAGACGACAGGGTTTCCTTGACACATTTCCAAGAAACGACGAGCCCCTCCAGCGAGCAAAGAAAGGGCGTTAACGCCGAGGAAATGTGCCCGATAGTATCAGCTCCATTACAGCGAATTGGTTTTTGCCCGAAGGTGCGCCGACCGTTGAGCGCAGCAACCTGAAGGCCAGGAGATTTTTGCGATAGCCTCTCTGGTGTATGTCTAAACAAGCGTGTCCAGGAGTGGTTGTTAACCAACAATACCACACCGCGCCATCTGCTGGTTTGCCCCCGGCTTCGTTAAGGCCGCCGATGTTCCTAAGGCACCATGCGAGAGCCAATATTCACCATCCCACGAGTACCGCTCTAGCATCGGCGACATCCGAGTGCGCCGCTCACCACAATAATTTTTGCCCCTTCGCTTAAACCAGCGATGTGAGAATCTTGCTACCTATCCGTTTCGAATACGGTGCTTGCACGGATGATGCGGTATCCACGTGGCATCTTAAAGAGAGAGGTGGTGCGAGAGTCGCGGCTAAAAACCCGGTAAAAGATCATCTGTGAGTCACGTTCCACCCAAAAGATACCAGGGTGCTGGTCAGAGATATCATCTCCGAACAACCCCGAAGCGATCGTTGAGCCCGGAGCGATATAGAAGAGTGGAAAGTTGAATGTTCCCGCGACCGTCTCAACGCGAATCGGAATGCCTTGACCCGAAGTGGGGTTCAGGATTGCAAGAAGCGGAGCCTCTGTTCCCGGTCTTTTCACCACATATCCCCGCACAAAACGAGAAAGCGGCTTCCGTAGTCGTTGCCGCCCGGTGCTGTCGATCGCGACAATGAGAGAGGAGTCATCGTTGCGCCCCGGGGTCTTAAAGATAAGCTCATCAAGGTCATCCCCCGTGACGTCACCACATCCAATAAGATCACCATTCTTAACTCCGGCGAGTAACCTCACCTCAGTTCCACGCTCATCGAGCTCAGTCACTCTAACCACTCTACGCTCCCGCGCGAAAGAGGCGAGTGAGTGTTTGGCTGATGAGCGTAGCCGGCACCCTGTGATCACGGTATCCCCTCGCTCGCCGAGGACCACACGTGAAGTGGTGAGAGAACCGGATCGTCGAATATTCCATACCAACGTATTTCCACGCGTGCCTATACCCGCCAAGTCCGTTATGCCATCTCCGTCGTAATCTCCGAGCGCGGGATAGTCCCCCTCCACTCGATATGTGTTCCAGCCGCTTGCGTCTATAGTCCTGACTCTAAAGCTTAAGTCGCTACCAGCTCTGCGCCAGGTTGTAATAGAGGTTTTGCCAGTCCCTGAGAAGTCGAGCGGTGCGGTTTCAACCACCGCAAGGATAATGCTGGCCGACATCTCGCTCCGAGCGCCATCGCTATTTACCGAGAATACTTGGAGCTGGTGCATCCCAGCCGCGAGCGCCGGGAGAGCGACCTTCCATTGACCGCTTGACGGAATCACAGTGGTCGCGGCTTGCAAGCTGTTGACCAGCACGACAACAGTTTCTCCTGGAGGACCAGACCCACTTATCTCAGGAGCGTTGCGGTTGATGATGAGCGGCTCATCCCCCTGAGTTGGGCGTTGGATAACCGGAGGGGCTAGCGGTGTTGGAGGTGCGGTCACCGTCTCCGTCGGTGACGAAGTTGGAGTCACTGTGGGAGACGATGTGATGGTAGAGATCTGAGTTGGCGTCGTCGTGGGAGTTTCTGTAACGATATGAGTGGTTGTTAAAGTGGGGGTCGGTGTCGTTGATGGTGTCGCAGTAACGGTAGGTGTTGGTGTTGCAGAGGTAGTCGAGGTCGCTGGAGGGAGTGGTGTCTCCGTGGCGGTTGAGGTCACAGTGCTAGTTTGAGTCGGCGTCCCCGTGCTTGTCGGAGTGGCGGACTCGGTTGGAGTCGGAGTTATCGTATGAGTTGATGTCGCGGTAGCTGTTGATGTAGGACTGGGCGTCGGTGTGTTGCCACCTATCGAGAAAAAATCGCTTAGTGCTGTGTCGAATCCGTTTATGGATCCCGAATATTGCGCGTGAGATTCGTTCGAGGCGGCAGCCATTAGGAGTAGAGTCACGATCAAGAGAAAAATTGTACTACCCCCTCGGTGACACGCACCCGAAGGATGGGGCGTTGGTAAGATAGGAGGTGCACGACTCCCCACGACACCAAGAGGAGCCTCGCCGTCACCACGATTGCTGATGAAGGGCCACCTGTTACCCATTGTAGTAGAAATCGACGTTACCTCCCGGAAACTTAAGGACTTAGCCTCTTTCCCTCGCACTTCACGGTTTTATCCATCTGAGGTGCGATTAACTACCTGAAATGCCGATCATGGGTCCACGACCAAAGCGGCCCTGGGAGGCGTCCTGGCGGCCACGCTTAGGAGGATTACCTTCTAAAATATTCCAGACCCCACCGGCATGGAGGGCCATTGTAAGCATTCCTTACCGGCCGCTCGTAGCTTATGGCGCACGACGCAGTTGCTCTCTCAGCCTCGCCGCATCCGTATTTCGGCTGAACTCCTCCAGAGCATTCCCCACACGAATGCTCAGATCGTTCACTATGGACTCGACTCCTCGAACCCTTTTGACGCTCTGTTCGACTTGATACTTGGCGTTGATTGTATCAACTGAGCCCGTGAGCCAAACGCATGTTCCTCTTACATCCACCGTGATGTCAGCGTTCGACCACTCTGGCTCACTTCGCAACGTCGTTACAACTCGCTCCCGAAGGGCTCGCTCAGGCGCGACGGTCCTGCCAGACCCTTCCTGTTCCACGGGATCTCCGCACCCACGAGATCGCACCCTCTCGGATTCACTCCTCATATCACTTGGGTTTTCGCCTTTACGCGCCATAGTGAACACCTCCATGACATAGACCGTCTGCGACTGTACACTAACCACCCCTGGCTCCCATGCGGCGGAACACCCCTGTTCTACTTGAGGTTGCGCGAAGGTTAGACGTAGAATTGGCACCTCTATCTGTTGGAGACCACTATGAAGCTACTCAAGATATCGTTGAGCCTAACCGTTGCCACTCTCTGCGCCCTCGTCAACCTGAGTAAAGCTATCGCGCAATCTCCGTGCGCTCCCTCTCAACAAGATGTCTCAATTCGAAGCACACTCGCCTCTGCCGGCTTCTTCGATAATCTGAGAAACTCCGATGATTCCATTCGATATCAGACCGACCAGCTCCTCTCTCAGTCGGAGAACAAAGCGGGACAACTTATTCAACAAAAGAGCCCGTGCGGCTCATCCTCGTGCGCCGCTCCTATCGTGGCGGTCGTATTCTCCTCCACCCCAAACATCACCTTGGCTGAGTACAAGGACTCCCCCTCATGTCAGAAGCTCCTGGAATCCACTCGACAAAACCCCATAGTGTACGGCAATCGTCAATTTGACACGCAAGATGATGCCGAGGAGTGGTACAACGACCTCACCCAGGGGGACGGAACAGATGGAGAGGATCTCTACAATCGGTGCCCCGGTCAGTGCAGTCCGAGCTACTCATCCATAATCTATCGGAGAGGTGGAAAATTTATCATCACAACCTCTATTATCTGCGGCCACGCGCGTGACAAGGATGACAATCAGTATCGACTCACCTCATCTCTTCGTTGGATGTGCCTCTAATCGCCACGGAGCTACGCGATAAGACGCAGAATCAAAGACTACTCCTGGTAGACTAGATCCCGTGATCGTAGGAGCTATCGATATCACCTCTTCGGAATCATAAACGAGGGATCCCCGAAGTCGACATGGTCGCAATCGCGATTGTCTCCGGCGTCTGACACATGAATGCGGATCCGTGTAATCCCGCTCAGCGCGATTGAGAGAAAAACTGGGTCTCGGTCAACTCGAAGCAGCGGTGACGTGTAAATGAGTTTGTCATCTTGATCACGGATAGTGACCTGCGCCGAGCCCTTCGTGCATGAGCCTACCCCTGGGCTGATGCCGATCCATGATTGAAAGCCCTCGGCTCCATCTGGTACCGCGTACTCTATGGTAGTTGTCGCGTGAGTTCCCAACCAATGGCTAAATCGCACATTCCTCCAACCCGCCGGCGCGCCCGAAAACGTACGATCTATTTGGGGTTCGGCAAAATCATAGTGTGAGTGTATCGGCACTGAGGATGTGAGGTCGACGGATAAATGGTTGCGAAATGGCTGCGGTTGGGTCAGCGGCTCCAAAGCAGCAAGAGGGGGCAGGAGCTTGTCAGGTGCAATCCCTAGACGGCTTTCGGCATCTGACGTGGAGGCCGTTAGTACGGAGAATCTTGGCGCTCCACTTGTTCTTATCACATAGCCGAGTTGTCGAAGTTTTCCTGCCGCGATCTTATAGTCGTGTGCGGGAGCTAGAATCACCTGAGTTCCCCCCTTAACAAGGTCCGCGATCTCTTCGAAGGCCGCGGGATGAAGGAAGATCTCCTCGTTCGTCAGGTCATTTGAGATTTTATCTGTTGAAACATCGCTCTTAACGCCAGTGCTGACAGTTCTCTTGAAGAGCTCGATTTTCACCATCGACTCAACCGCGTGATCGAGATTAAGAATTAAACTCATTGGGCCGGTGACTCGACTGACCACATTCGTGACATCTATCAACTCATCAGGGACGCCGCCTGCCTGAGCGTACAGGTCGTCTCGTCGCGGCATAATTCCACACATCAAACCGACCGTGAGCCACAGGTATATGAGACCTCGAGATGCCCTGTTCCGACCTACGACCTGCATGAAATCAACGATTCCAAAGGTAATCCAGATCGAAAAAGGTATCGTCAAAAATAAAGACCGATAAGAATCGACTCGGTTGGTAAGCAAAAGAGGCACGACCCCCAGCCCCACTAGACTCACGCAGATACACGCAAGGTGTCGTCGACCAGGGCGCCACACTGCCCAGAATCCTAATAGCATCCAGGGAAAGAGCGCGGGGGCGAATAGCTTGATAAAAGGAGGGTCCTCTTGAAATGGATAGCGAGAGCGGCGCTCCGGATCAAACGGGTTGAGAATCTTCCACAGTTGAGTAGCCGTTGATTTTTGAACGAGCTCTTGGGCAACGGCTATATGTTCCCTCCATGACAGAGGGGCCTCAGAGTCACCACGAGCGGTTAACACCTCGGACTTAAAGGGAAGATGTTTCTGCGATGTCAGATACAAAATCTGCTCAGTTCGAGCTCTGAGAAGAAACTCTTGTCGATTGTGCGTCTGCTGAAAAAGAACTACCACCCCAACGGTAGCAAAAACTACCATGAAAAGTGCGCCTGTACGACGGTAGCTCCCCGACAACAAGGGGATAGTGAGAAGCACTACCACTACCAATATCAGGACGCTAATTCGGGCCGCCGCGTATCCAAGCGTTGCCGCATAGAGCGCAAGGGAAAAGAGAAATGCGCATCCCAACTCTCGTCGCTCCAGTAATCGGAGCGCGAGTATAACCGCCACGACAAGCGAGAACATCGTCGCAGATAGAGAGCTACCGTAGCGCCCATATATTAAAATAACCTCATTCAATCCAAAAATGAGCGCAGCTATACACGGTGCTACAACTCCAAAGCCGCGCCTAAATATCAGAGCGAAGGTGATAATCGCCCCCACCATCCAGAAAACTGAGATAGATCGTAAGAGGGTGATTGATGGGCCAAATTCTCTGGACAGAAACAGGGCTGGGAGGCCGAACAACAGGGAATTCTCCCCCGCGCTGAGCGTGCCGTCACTCCACAGCAAAAATCTCTGAATGACCTGCCACCAGGACGACGGCGCATGTTGCAACTGCCCAAGTAGGCCGTTGATTGTGGTCCCTTCCCATGTGAGAACGGTCGACGAAAATGACCCTAGACGATACACAAGGAGGCCAAGAACCGGCAGGATAGCGATAACAAGAAGTTCGACAACGTCTAAGGTGGAATGCTCGGTCTTCGATCTTGAGCCCAACCCATCCCTTTCAGTTCTTCGAAGAGCGGAGATCGTCAAGATGCAGGAGCTGGCCACCAACGCACACTGATAGAGCGGTTGAAGGAAAAATGCACCGTAACAAAATGTGACGGCAGCGGCTATTCTCATCGCGGCACGTCCCTCTTGCCTCGCCATGAACATCGCGAGCACGTACAGAAGCGCACTCATGGTGACGCCCAAGGTGGCTTGATCAAGGACTCGGTCGCTAGTAACAACAACTGGAAGCATCCTGCGTATGTTAGCTAACCTTATTCGTGAACGGTATCCTGAATCAAAGTGTAGAGGGGGTAACCACCCTCGGTGGATTACCGGAAGACGGATGTGCCGCGTCATCTCTCTTTCCACAGCAGAAGCAGTTTGTGACACCAGCTCTCACCAGGCTACCGGTATGGAATGGGGCACTACCTCTGCATGGGGACACCCGAGACGGGCCCCGCGGGGTTAAGGAAGGCCGGCATCAACCAGAGTCCGTGATCACAGTCATAACCGTCCCCAGCGTCATCAAGAGCAATCGTAAGTGTTCTCGTTTCCGGCAGCGATACTCGAAAAAATTGCGGCGATGATCGTGTTGCAGAGACACTACCTACTTCCGGCCTTCCCCCGGGAGACGTAAACAGATCGCTCCTAAAGATATCCGCCCCGCTATCAGTCAGCACCGAGAAGACCATCGTCAACTTCGGACAGTTTACCGCTTCAAAGGGGATCGCGACGATACTCTCGAAGGCCGTTGAGCCGGCCGGGACATCTACCGTAATCCTGCTCCGCGCGTGGACCCACAGACCATGATTGAGCTGAGAGCCCCGCCCCCACATGGCCACTGACGACTCATCCTGTATCACCCTCCCCCCTTCAAACGAGAAGGATTCGTGACGCTGGAGGGTATCCAGATAGGTTCGGTGTCCATCCCATGGCGGAATGGGGGGAGTGGCATTGAGCAGCTCTAGCATCTTTCCTCGCCATCGCATCGGAACATCCCCGTTACCGGCGTAGAACCCGATCCAGTACACCGTGCTACCAACCGAGATAAGAATTGAGAACGCTACCGTTATTGTTGCAATAACCCAACTAGGCCAAGGCCACTGCTTCGTTGTAGCGAATAGCAAAGCCGCGCCGAAAATGAACCAAGGAATGAGTTCAGTAGCGAACCTCTGAGTGGAAAAGTAATAGGACAGTATCATGAGTGCTTGAACGCTGAGCGCCATTACACAGGCTACCGGCCACCACTTTTTCTTGAGTATCGCGCTCATCGCCCCCCACAAACCAGCAACAATCAACCATGGGGACGCGAGTAGTAGCGATATCGTTGGCTCCCTCCACGTCAGCCAAAAGATGGCTGATCCGCGGTAGCTTTCGGGGAACATGCGAGCAAATGGGAATGAGAGAAGTAAGCTCTCTGAACTGAAGCCGAGGTAATGGTGGAGGAGAATCGGAATTCGATTACTATTAAACTCCCCGCCCATAAGGTCTGGCTGCAGGTAGAAATACCTATAGTCTATGAACTTCCATACAGATGAGAAGCGCGCGAAATTGTACCAGAGCTGAACCCCCAGACATATCAATGCCGGAAGGGCCAGGAAGGCTACTCGAAGGATCTTACGAGCTCCGCCAAACGCCCCTCCATTTGACTTCGGAAGCCACAGCTCTCGCCCAAGTAGAAGAACCAATACGAGGTAGAGCGGCACCCCAAATGTGACTCGGGCAAGAAGCGCTAATCCTGTTGATGCTGAGAGAGCGAGAAAAGCGAGTGTCGTTGAACAACGCCCATAAAGAACGGCGAAGCCCCCAAAGAGCCCCCACATCGAGGCTGCGAGAGCCCACGCAATCGCCTCATGGTAGATTCTCGCTGAGCTCATGAGATACAAAAGCGGCGAGCCGAGACCAATTCCTAGTAGTACCAGAGCGGAAAGATACGAACGCGCCCGAGCCGTCCATCTAGGATTTGCTCTGAAGGCACAAGTTAGCAGGGCCCAGCTCCCTAGTAGGGATAACGCGGATGCGAGGAGGGAGCTGACCCGTGCCCATTGACCCCAGTGCTCTGGCCAGACTGCGTTCAATGCGATCCGTGGCAACGCGGGGAGGAGACCAAAATACATATATGTCTTTCCGGCGATGGCAAGGCCTTCGAAGCCAATCGTCTCTGGCCGGACGTCAGCTCTGCCCCGCAGCAGGCTATCCCCAAGGGAGTCATACGAAGAACCGCGAAGATCAGATCCCACCAACTCACCGGTGCCGTATGTTATGAACGCGTAGTGAACGAGAAGTGCGGTCGTGATAGCAAGTATGGGTGGGATGAGAGCAGTTACGGGTTTAACCTTCATCATACACGGGTCTCTCAGAGGCTCTCTCTCAAAACGGGGCGCTTTCTGATTACATCAGCTTTTTTGTTTTTGCGAAACAACCGGACAGCGTGAGAGAAGTCACTGGACGAGGGAAGCACGCTTCCCTCCGACAAGAGGAGTCACTATTCTGGGCCTGACACTAGTGCGTGATAGATCTTCCGGTACGCTTCGAATGCGACACCGAGGTCCTCCAACGCGATATGCTCGTCGTTCGTATGAGCGTGCAGAAGAGAGCCCGGTCCATACATGAGAACCCGAGCTCCGCTATCGACATAGTATGAGATATCCGAACCACCGCAAAAAACGGTCGTCTCAAAGTTCGGCAGCGGCACAAGTTCGATAGGATCACTAAGCACCTGAACGTGAATATCGAATACTATCCCTGGAAATCTGCGCGCCGTCTCACGAGCTGCCTGCTCTATCGGCGCACGAGCCGCGTCGGATGAACTCACCGTTCGCACCCAGAAGCTGAGGTCAGCGGAAGACGACACGATGTTCCCCGCGCTACCGCCCCGCATGAGACCGAGATTTAGTGTTGACTGGCCAAAGATCGGATGAGAACCGAAATCGATCCGTCGCAGCGCATGCCCTAGCTCGATAAGGAACCCGTTGGCGTCAACTCCGAGCGCCGGATATCCGGAGTGACACGGCTTACCGCTTATCGTAACAGCGCCCGCGAGAACACCTTTTTGCGCTACAACTAACTTTCCCTCTGTCGGCTCACCATTCACGATATATCTAACTTCTCTTTTTGTGAGTTCCGGAACGGCGGCTTGAGCACCCACGCTATCCGTCTCCTCACCCACTACAAAGAGGAGACCGATGTCGTCTCGTCCTTCCCGGCGTAGGTGGTCTGCGGCATGGATCATGACAGCGGCGAGCCCTTTGGTGTCACATGCGCCTCGCCCTCGCAATACTCCGGCGGTAACCTCAGGGGTGAATAATCGCTCTGGAGCAGGCACAACATCGAGATGCGTGGTAAAGACGACCTGTGGACTCTTACTGGTAGGTGTAGCAAACACGTTAAAGCGAGTATCGTTTCTAATCGACCATCGCTCCGTCCGCCACCCCATGCGCTTGAGCAATCGATCAACGTGCTCCATTATCTGGAGCTCCGATCCGGTAACGGAGGGGTACGAGATGAGAGCCTTCGCAACTTCAACGATGCGCGCTACCGTGTATTCATCTTCACCATCACCGCGACATGAACTCATTGCAGCTATCGCTCTCGGTTATTAGGAATATCGGATCGAGTCTACGCTCGTATGGCGCTGGACCCTGACCAGCAAAAACACTAGCACATTTTTGCGCTCCCTTGAATAAAATATGAGGCGCCAGGTCTGCACAGCCCCCCTGAACTCACCATACTCAGGCGGAACTGCCTGGTGAGGTCCGGCTTTTGCCCCAGTATTTCCCAAAAAAGAGCCCCCTGAGGTGTACCGCCCCCCCCTCCCTTGATATCCTCTCCGTATGGCACCCACCCCAATCATCAGCACTCAGGAGATCTCTAAGGGGTTCACCGAGCATCCCCTCTTCTCGAAGCTTTCCTTGACGATTCACGAGCAGGAGCGCCTTGCCCTGATTGGCAATAACGGCTCCGGTAAGTCTACCCTCTTAAAAGTTCTTGCGGGACTTGAAGAGGTCGATGACGGAACTCTCAGTGTCAGGAAGGGACTCCGATGCGCCTACGTTCCTCAGCAAGAGGAGTTTTCTTCCGGGAGAACTGCAGGCGAGATCATGGAGCAAACGCTTCAATCTCACGATGTTGACCACGGAGACATCGCTCGTCGGGCAAGCATTTATCTTGGCGCGGCTGGATTCAACGACGATTCCGTCCTTGTAGACTCTCTCTCCGGCGGATGGAGAAAGCGCCTCTCTATAGCCTGCGCACTCGCGCTTGAACCCGACTGCGTTCTTCTCGATGAGCCGACCAACCACCTCGATATCGAGTCGATCCTCTGGCTAGAGAACTATCTCGATTCGCTTCGGTGCGCCCTCGTGTTTGTAAGTCACGACCGTTATTTTATTGAGCGACTCGCTACACGGGTGCTCGAACTTAACAAAATCTATCCGAACAACGCGATGCTGTGCGATGGCGGCTACGCGGATTACATCGAATCCCGAGAGGAGCGTCTAACCCAGCTTCAGCAACAGCGGCAATCGCTCGCCAACAAGGTGCGGCGCGAGGTTGAGTGGCTGAGACAAGGCGTAAAGGCCCGGACGACGAAATCACGATCTCGGATTAATGAGGCTCACAAACTTATCGACAGGCTCAAAACCTCGCCAACCGGAGAGCAACGTCGCGCCGATATCGAATTTTCCTCCACGCAGCGCAAGACCAAAGAGCTCATCAAGGCTGAACGGGTTGCTCAGTCTATGGGAGGAAAGCAGCTCTTCTCTGAGGTTTCACTCGTACTCTCTCCGGGCTCACGGCTTGCCGTGGTTGGCCCAAATGGAAGCGGCAAGACAACGTTCATTCGTACGCTACTGGGCGACCTTCCACCCTCAGCCGGACGTGTCGTTCGTGCGACCAATCTGCGCACGGCGTTTATGGATCAAGCTCGCAGTCAACTCAGAGAGGATGTCACACTCCGGGATTTTCTCTGTCCTCACGGGGATTCCGTTGTCTTCCAAGGACAGTCGACACATGTAGCGGCTTGGGCAGCTCGATTCCTTTTCACCCAAAATCATCTCGCGACCACTCTGGGCTCGCTATCTGGAGGAGAGCGAGCCCGCGCGCTCCTGGCGAAAAGCATGTCTCAGGAGTGTGACGTGCTTCTTTTCGACGAACCAACAAATGACCTCGATATCGTGACCTTAGAGAACCTTGAGGAGAGCTTCGAGAGCTTTCCTGGCGCTATCGTTCTGATAACGCATGATCGGTACCTTCTGGAGCGTACCGCGAGCAGCGTGCTGGGGCTCAGAAATGGCGCGGCCATTATGTTTGGGAGCTACGAGCAGTGGGAGGCTGCGCGAGGCGACGACGACACTTCGGCAGTCGGTAAAAGGAACTCAACAAAGGCTGGTGACGTTAAACCAAAGCAAGCCACAAAGCTCTCCTATAAAGACGCTCGCGAGCTCTCGATGATGGAGGAGATGATAGCAAAAGCGGAGTCGAAGATTTCTGAGATCCAGAATGCAATAGACTCGGGAGAGCACGCCACTAACGCGATTAAATTAACCGAGCTCTGCGACGCTCTTACAGCGCAACAACAGGAGGTTGAACGGCTCTACGATCGGTGGCAAGACCTGGAGAGTCTACGAAAGGCACTGGCTCCGTAAAGCGGCTTCTCCATAAATGGAGGCAAGTACTCTTAGTCTTTACCTATTCCAGCGAAGCTGCAACCTTCTTCAGATCCAGGATCTGCGCCGCAGAGTACCCGATATTTGAAGTCCACACGATACGCCCCTCTCTGTTTATAAGAACCGCGTATGCGCTCTGAGGGCGCTCATTGCCGAGCGCAGCAATCACTTTCGGAGCATCCTCGTACACGGTAACAACGGAGGCCCAATCCGATTTGGGAATGCCGCTTCGCATTCCATTATCGATAAAGCTCTGTACCATCTGAGGCATCATCCCGGCTATCGTCGGAACCTCGACGATCTCGGCTTTTACGTCGGCTTGGAGAGCTCCGAGGATCCACCGGTCGATATCGAATTGGGCTTTCTGAGTATATCCAACTAAAACCAAGGTAGTCTTTCCACGATAATGATCGGGAAGGGTAATAGGCTGCTTGTCGAGGTTTGTCCCCTGAACCGTCGGGAAGATCGAATTGCGAAGGTTTGAGGGGGTCGAAACCTTCGTCGAGCAGGCGACACAGAAGAGCGAAATAATTACAAGGGCTATCGTGTTAGCTTTCATGCCCCCTACTCTCGCAGCCCTTTGAAAATTCGACAAGGGGCGCCAGCACACGCGCGCCTAATCGGTGAGACAAGCCGGGTCGAATTCATACCTGTTATCAAGCCAAAGAACGACCTCGCGACAAAACGGATCCGCGCAGTGAGGCTGATACCGAGCGCGAAGATAGAGCCTTTGCTCGTCATTAAGCCCCTCGAGACCGACACTATGAAAAAGATCGAGGTCTTGCGCTATGAGGCTCCCGATACCCTCGCCGCATACCTGCTTAGCGCACCGGACAGTTGCCGCATCACGATCGTAACCGCATGTCTGAGCGTAGTTAAGCGCAAGACTCGCAAGAGGTATCTGAGAGAGCCACGGCTGCTTCATCGGATTCACTGCGTGCCCACTCACGAGGTCGGTAAGGTGCGGGCCCCTATTTTCGAAGGCTTTAAGAAAGAGGAATGGGGATGCGCGCTTACTGTCGTTGACTGGGTAGTTATCCCACAGGAACGGCTTTCTGCGCATACGATTGGCAACCTCTGCGAGGTGCTCTACAGGATATGCCGTCGACATCACTTTCTCACCGGTCCAAAAGAGATCGACGGATGGATCTAACCCTCTTCCTAGGTCCTCAAGATAGTGTGGAGGCATAGAGCCAAAACACCTCTCGATGATCGGATCGTAACTGTAGTAGGTCGGGCAGAATATGATTCGGGGCGCGGTCGATATCTCGCGGATATCCCCTAGAATGCGAATTTGCGTGTCGGCGAGGGCGGGCACATCTCCCCGCATGTCGTCAAAAAGCACACACAAGATATCAAGCTCGAGCGAGTTGAGTTCTTCAACTTTCTCACGAAGACGTGCGCGCGCGCCCGAGTCATAGCCGCGATATGCTTCGTAGGGTGATAAACCAACTCCGCACTGAATTCCATGAGCCTTGAAGCTGGAAAATAGAGAAGCTAACTCGGTCAGTCGCTCAGCGGGAAGTGGCTCGTTCCAACGCTTGCGCAGAAACGCATCATCCTTAGGGGCGTATATGTAAAACGAGTAGCTATGCGAGCTCAGAAATGAGGCATACGAGGACCGCTCAGGCCACGACCACGAACGGCCAAAAAAGCCCTCTATCACTCCCAGAAATGGAACAGTTATTGACATATCGCCACGCTCTCGCCCCTGACTAAAGTGTACGTCACTTCCCACCAATCGTCACGCATCGTCTCTGGTACAACCTAAAATTAGGTGCAAGGAGTCCCAAGGACGAGCCGTCAGCGACTCCTGGTACAACCTAGAATTTCATACATAAGGCGCAAAAGGCGAACATGTCGGCCTTTACCCATTAAAGGACCTCTAAATCCCCGAAGCAGATTTTTTTATTAAGTCGCAATACCTCTTGCCGATTACCTGCGGCAAGAAAGTGGATAAAAATGAAGCTTAGGATTCGTTTCACTGTGGCACGATGCAACACCCGATGCACGGATGCCTCATGCGTACACCTAACAGGATTACTTTCGAGTCCTTTTGTGATTAACGGCAAGTCGCTCGGCACACCCGGGGTGGGACCCACGGAATAAACGTGCCCGGGGGCCACTCGTGGGGCAACCCGGCCTTTAGAGCCAGGTAACACGTACGACATGCGGAAAAAATATCCTGAAAAGTTTG
>JAIXQT010000276.1 GCA_027485595.1 Pseudomonadota bacterium
CGATCTCAACGCGCGACTTGCCCCCCGTCGCTTAACGCTCGGGGAAGCCAAAAAGGATCCCGAAGCGAGCAGAGTCCTCGACCAGATCATCCTCGAGAAGGTCTTGGAGCAGGAGTCAGTAGCGAAACGGGTGAGCGTGAGTGACGGCGAGGTCGATGAGTATGTCCGGGAGGTGATGCAGCGAAACGGCCTCTCCGAAGGTGACTTTCAAGCCGCGTTAGCGCGTGAGGGCAAGAGCCTCAACGGCTACAAACAACAAATCAAGATCGATATTCTCAAGGCAAAGCTGGGCTCCTCAATGGCACGCGGGGGAACGAGCGTGAGCGAGTCAGAGATCGACACGTACATCGCCAACCATCCAGAGCTCAAGAACGCCGGAAAGGATATTAAGCTTCACCATCTCGTTATCTCAAAAGAGGGGCGGTCGATAGAGGAGGTAAAGACCCGACTTATGCAGGTGAGCGCGGCCCTCGAGGGTGGAGAGAGCTTCATCGAGGTCGCAAAGAGACTCTCTGACACCGCCGCCTCCGGAGAGGGGAGTCTGATAGGGGTCATCCCCCTCACCGACCTGAGCCCCGCCATCGCCGAATCCGTTGCCCCCCTTCGGGCCGGCCAGCACACCCCTCCCCTCGAGACTCCCGCTGATATCCAGATATTTTTCGTCGAGGAACGCCTCGGAAATGATGATGAAAACCCCGAGGAGATAGACGAGGAAAAGCTCAGGGAGGAGGTACGACAGATCCTCCAGAAGCAGAAGACCAAAGAGCGCCTCGAGGCCTTTTTCAAGAACGATCTCTATAAGAATCACGCCATCGATAAGAGGCTTTAATTCTTGCCCCGGGGGTAGTATAAGGGGCGCACTATGAAGATTAATCCCGTTATCTTTCGCGAATACGACATCCGAGGAACCGTTGATACTGAGCTTACCCCTGAGTTTGCTCGAATCCTTGGCCGAGCGTATGCAACGCTGGCTATCGAGAACAACATGAACCGAATCGGCATCGGGTACGACTGCCGACTGAGCTCACCAGGATACGCCCAAGCGCTCGCGGAGGGCATGGCTGAGGAAGGACTCGACGTCGTGATATCCGGCATGGGACCAACCCCACAACTCTACTTCTCGGTATTCTCACAGGACCTCGGCGGCGGAATACAGGTAACAGGAAGTCACAATCCGCCAAGCATGAATGGATTCAAGATCCTCCTTGGGAAGAAGACCCTCTCGGGAGCCCAGATCCAAGACCTCAAAGCTCGCTGCGAGAAGGTACTCACGAAACAACCGGCGGCTCAGCGTGGCACGATCTCAACGGTCGACATCCGACCTTCCTACATCAGCTACCTTATCGAAAACTCGAAGGCCCATATGGGTCCTCGCAAATTGAAGGTTGTTGTCGACGCTGGAAACGGAGTTGGCGGCATGATCGGCCCAGAAGTTCTTCGTGGACTTGGCGTCGAGGTGATCGAGCTCTTCTGCGACCCCGATGGCCGATTCCCAAATCACCACCCAGATCCAACAGAGCTCAAAAACATTAAGGACCTCATTCAAGCCGTTAAACAGCACCAGGCTGACTTCGGAATCGGATGGGATGGAGACGCTGATCGTATCGGTGTCGTCGACGAGAAGGGCAACGTTGTATTCGGCGACATGCTGCTCTTGATCTACGGACGGGCTATCCTTCAGGAGAAGCCCGGCGCAACGATCATCGGTGATGTGAAGTGCTCTAACACCCTCTTCTCCGATCTCAAAGCAAGGGGCGCTAACGCCATCATGTGGAAGACCGGACACTCTCTGATTAAGGGCAAGCTCCTTGAGACCCACGGCGATCTTGCCGGTGAGATGAGCGGCCATATCTTCTTCAAGCACCGATTCTTCGGATTCGATGACGCTCTCTACGCCTCGAATCGGTTGGTTGAGATTATGAGCCACCATCAAGGCCCCCTCTCGGCGCTCCTGGCCGATCTGACGCCGATGGTATCGACACCCGAGCTTCGCGTTGACTGTGCGGAGGAGATCAAATTCAGGATTGCTCAGGAAGCTCAGTCCGCGTTCAAAGAATTCCAGGTAGATACGATTGACGGCGTCCGCGTCACGTTCGACCACGGATGGGGACTCGTACGGGCGTCAAACACTCAGCCTGTACTCGTCATGCGCTTTGAAGCGACCACTGCTGAACTCTTAGAGCGTTACAAGTCAACGGTGCTCGACCGTATCGAGGCCATCAAGACGCGTCTCTCAAAGGCCGCGTAATACCCTAGCTGGGGGAGGGGTTGAATCGTACCATCGGGGGACTCATGTCCATTCGCGCGTTCTCCGCACAACGATTCTACGCCCTGGCAACAGGAGTCCCGTTTGATCGGTCGAGGGCGGTCATCTCCCTCGATACGAAGATCCCTGATGCCGGAATTCTCCAGATAGAGCCCGACCCACAAGGCGAGTCGGAGCTGCTATGGACTCACTCGGTCGTGGCGAGCGCAGACCGTCGAATGCGTTTTATCGACGATATTCGTGAAGGGCGCATTCCCACACCGTACTCAGCCTCTGACGGTGATATAGCCGGCGTTCGCACCCGCTATCACTCACTAGAATCCCTCCATGCGCGCGAGCAAACTTTGGCGTCACTGCTCGGGCTGACCGAGCCGCTCATCGCGGCGACTAAGAGCAGTAGGTCGGCACGATGCCCGGGCTGCGGTCATCAACTACCACTCTTTCAGAACTCTCGGGAGCTGTGCGACCACCTGGTTCAGGCGTATGGCGGAAGAGAGATAAGGATCGAACTCATCGGAGGGGCGGAGGAGATATCCTCATGGGCGCTCGCCAAGGGCTTCACACCAACCAGCCCCTCCAGGGAACGGGCATCCGCTCGCATCGACTCGCTGACCTGCTCACGGGAGGCACTCCATACCGTGGAGACAACCCTCGACTCCGCGAGGCGCATTCCTCACTCGTGGATCTCAATCAACTATGGTGACGAGCGACAGGAGTTCAGTTGGAACGGTAGGTGCACCCGCTGCGATCTCACACTCGCGCCCTTCAACGCCTCCGCGACTCGTGACGCTATCGAAAACCCAACGTCTTCGACACCCTCGCATGAGAGGTATCGATACATCGATGAGATGCCTCTGATCGATTTTCTGTCGCTGCCGCTCGAACGAGTCCTCGCGAGCTCGGTTTGCAAGCCCTTCTTCAACTCGCTTCAACGTGACGTCGTGCAGGGGCTCTCCCTGGAGCACCTTACTCTGCACACCCGCACAACCGACCTCGCCCCCCACATCTTAGCGGCTGTGGCACTGCTTGAGCTCTCTCGTGACACGACCTGCGGGCGCGAAATTCGCCTCTTCACGGCACCAGCCTCCCTCTTCGGGGCAGATGCGCTCGCATCAGCACACGCACACATTGAAAAGCTCTCGAAGAACTCTCCCTTCGTGTGGATCACGGAGGCCGCGACCGAGCGTAGTGTTATGCCGACATCACCCTCAACATCCGGCACGGCCCGATCCGTGAGCACGGTTACACTCAACTCTGAACCACCTCTGCGCGCGGATGCCTTCCTTGGTCGGTGGACCACGATAACGGCCCCTGCCCCACTACGAAACCTCCGCGTTGCCGCGCGACTGTACGACGCCCTCTCAGGCACATCGCAGAGCCTGGATACGGTCGAATCGAACGTTCCTTTCACACCGTATTTCGTGCCACTCTTCCCACTTGAATCAAGCAGAGTTCGACTGATAGCGCATGCCCTTGGTGCTATCGATCCTCTCGCCAAGATGTTCGCTGCATCCCAGCAAGCAAAGATGCTCGGGCTCACGGCTCGAGACCTCCTACTCGGACAACTCCGACAAACATCAACCGTGTGTAGTTCATGTAAAGGAGTTGGTGTGCTGATGTCGAAGGCAGGAACATCCACAACCGTGGAACCCTGCCACTCATGTTGGGGAGCTCGGTTCCGCTCACCAACAAAGGAGATAACCTTTAAGGGGAGGACGCTGTGGGAGATCCTCAACGCCCCCCTCTCAACGGTGCGAGACACACTTCGCGCACTGCCGAAGATGAAGGACGTCGTGGAGCTGGCGTCACTCCTGACTCTCGAGGACCTCCCTCTTGGCGTGCCGGTCGCACTCCTCTCCACACCGCAACGCAGACTCGTGGCGATCGCACACGCCATGATCTCAGGGACAAAGACACGCCCCTCGCTGGTCGTGGTCGAGGAGCCATCGGTGGGATTCTCAGCTCAGCAACTCCGAGGCCTTGAATCAGCTATCGCTCATCCGGTGTTCGCGGACCGGGTCGGTTGGATTGGTGTCCAAGGGCTCCCTCCGAGTCACTCGTGAGGCGGGGGTTAGTATGGGGCCCTATCCGGTAGATGCGTGCTTCATGGGAGCCATACGGGCGCGCCCAACAAAAAGCCAACGCTTTCAGCGTCTTAGCAATTTCGGCGTAGAGCACATCCGAACTGATTCAGACCATAACGATAGATGAATGGCGGGGGCGCATGACTGGTGCTCCCAACATCGTTACCTACAAGGTCTCAATGAAGAAGCTCTATCGCTCAAAACGGGGACAGGAAGGAGAGGCGGAGGTCCTCCTTTTCTTTACGGTGCTTGCGATCTGTTGCTTGATCTCCGGCGCGCTCTGGCTCCTCGGATGGGTGAAGAATTCCAAGGATGATAAGGTCGACAGACGCCACGCCGCTCATGTGGCGCGCCTAACCCCTGCTCCATTCATACCTCCGCTTGATCCGGGCGAATACTACGTTTCGTGCGAGAAGCCCGTGTGGGGTGCGCTCTCAAGCGAGGCACCATGCAACATTCTTCCGGAGTCCTTCCGGGAGCTTGAGATTACTCCGTAAAAGGATCCCGTCAGCGAACAAGACTGGGGAACAGCACCGCGCATAAGCAGATCATCACTATCTTGCTAGCTCTCTTTCTTAGGGTCATCGACCGGTGAGGTTTCCTCTGAGGCACCTGCTAATACACCCATGATGTTATGGGACACGATATTTTGGTTGATGATCGAGCTCTCGCTTTCATCGAGCAACACGATCACAAGGGGAAGACAACCAACGTCAATCACAGCGACAGGCCCCCGCGATTCGCAATAATTTTTAATGAGCCACTGAAAATCGGGGTCCGTAATTTCGTGGGGGAATATGCCTCTAGCCATACAGTGCCACTCCGTGAGTACTAAGTTAGTGTCGTAACAACCTTCGCTGTGTCGCCCTATCGTCGCCACAAAACCGCAGTTAAACTGCTATCGAATCAGACATGCGGCTCATGCCCGATCTATGTGGTGCCTCTTGAGCATTTTGATAGTTCGGCTATGTCGTGGTCGGAGACGCCAAAACTCTCCCAATGCTCACTACGGAACCTTTTTTCACCACCCGTCTAATGAAGGGGTCGGAGGATTGGGAGTGAAACTTGAGCACCTTCGACCGCCACCAGGGGGACACCGCAATTTTACTCAACACCCTGATACAACTCGCCTTCCTGTCGCTATCTGGATGCTAGATGGCCCCGATCTCGACCTCATGACCCACCGAACTATGCCCCAAAGAATGGCAAACTGAGTTTGGGAGAGGATTACGGACCTAGTCCCTTGAGAAATCCACCTGGGCACCCTACACTGGTAGGAGAGCGCCCGATGCTCAACGTGCTGATTTTATTGTTTCATCCGTTCCACTACGCGATAATCGGATCGAACACGTGAGAAATGAATTGAACGGTGGGGCTCTGCGCGTGCCTGTCAAAACGACTGAGCACTCGCTCCGTTGAGACTTGGGAGAACGCAACGCACGAGTGCGGTCGCGTCCCACGACTCCAGTAAGATTTAATTGGTAAAGTTTCCACACGATGTCCCAGCCCGACCAAACCCCATCAGATCACATCGCCTCAGATAAAGCCGAGGAGATGGCCGCAACGATCTACGAGCCGAGCGACCACCCCATTCGCAAGAACCAGATCGATGACGATGCCCGCAAGATCGTGTACCGACTTCAGCGGGCTGGATTTAAGGCATACGTTGTTGGCGGTGGAGTCCGCGACCTCGTACTTGGAAAGACCCCAAAGGATTTCGATATCTCAACGGACGCTACCCCTCGAGAGATAAAATCTCTCTTCAGAAACTGTCGCATTATTGGGCGACGGTTCAAACTTGCGCACCTCTACTTTGCGCACGGAAAAAATATCGAGGTATCAACGTTCAGAGACACCGTCGAGCCACCAGAGCCGACTGAAGGCGATCAATCGAGTGCCCCTGTCGCCAACGACAACATCTACGGCACTGAGGCGACTGACGCGTTCCGGCGAGACCTGACGATTAATGGACTCTTCCTTGACGTCTCCACGATGGAGATCCTCGACTACGTGGGAGGGATGCAGGACCTCAAGGATGGTATCGTGCGAGTGATCGGCGATCCAGCAACCCGATTTCGGGAGGATCCTGTGCGAATGCTCCGAGTGGTGCGCCACTCAGCTCGAAACGGCTTTCGAATTAATAACGCGTGCTGGGATGCAATCCTCGCCAACGCCAATCTGATTACGCAGAGCTCTCAGGTTCGAGTCTTCGACGAGCTCAAAAAAGATTTCTCGTCAGCGCACCTTCTCACCATCCTCCATCTCCTCGGAGAGACCGGACTTCTTGAGTTCATCCTTCCAGAACTACTTGAGAACAACGGTAGGTTACTGAGTGCTGAGAGCGATTTCAGCCAGTGCCTTGAGCGAATCGATGAGATGGTGGCTGAAGATGATGCCCCCTCAGCCACGGTGATTCTCACTATTATCGCCATGTTTATCGCGGGAGATTCGGTATGGCTCTCCGATCTTGCCGAGCGACTCCCCGAAGCTTCTGACCTCTCTGAGCGTCTCGCCTCCTGCTTCACCAGGCTTGTCGTTCCCAAAAAAGAGCGCGAGCGAATTCAGCTCTTGCTGGGCCTGTGGTCGCGCGTACGCTCCGTTCCTCCCAGAAGCCTCAAGGTAAACGCATACAAGCGTTCATCTCTCCTCCCCGACCTCATATCCCTACTTGAGGTAACGTGCCTCTCGAAGGAAGATGCTCAGCGAATCACCCTCCTGAGACCACTCCTTCACGAGGGCGGAGAACATGGACACGACGGGCACCACCATGGAGGCCGTCAACGTCCTCAAAGGAACCACCGATAGCGCCCTACGGATCCATGACCAACACCCTTCGAACGAATGACGTAACAAAGCAATACGGTGGCCGAAAGGTCGTGCATGGCGTATCGATATCGGTAAACGCTGGCGAGATCGTAGGACTACTCGGCCCCAATGGTGCCGGCAAAACCACCACGTTCTATATGTGCGTCGGTGTGGTAGCGCCCGATACCGGAAGCGTTACCCTCAACGGATCAGACGTGACGAAACAACCGATGTACGCGCGGGCGCACCTCGGAATCGGGTATCTTCCCCAAGAGGCTTCGGTGTTTCGAAAACTCACCGTGCGAGAGAACGTGCTCGCGATCCTTGAGACGATGAGCTTCCCCTCCTCTCAGGCGCGGGAGGCCCGTCTCAAGGAGCTTCTTGAGGAGCTCGGGCTGTGGGGGCTTCGTGATAGTATGGCGAGCGCACTATCCGGTGGAGAACGTCGACGAGTGGAGATTGCGCGTTGTCTCTCTCGTAATCCGCAATTCATCCTCCTTGATGAGCCTTTTGCTGGTATCGATCCACTGGCTATCAAGGACATTCAGGACCTCATCTCATCCCTTCAGAATAAGGGGATCGGTGTTCTTATCACCGATCACAACGTTCGAGAGACCCTCGGAATCTGCACCAGGGCATATATCCTCGTCGATGGGAGAGTCCTTGAGGAGGGCACTCCATCGGCTATCGCCAACTCCGAGAAGGCGAAACGGTACTATCTCGGTGGAGATTTCAGGCTCTAGCAGTGTTGTGAACAAGGGCTCCGAAAAGTATTTCGAGAACTTTGACGAAACAAGGCGGAGAGGACCAAAAAACTGGACGCGTATCCATTAAGTTACGTTGCGAGTTTTCTTGGCGGGCCCAAAGAAGTTGACGTGTCCTCCAAAGCCTTGGCGTAGGGGGCGGTCGAACTATCGGAAAGCGTGACAGGCAATCAATTTTCACTATCCTGCCCGACCTCCCCCTTCTGCTGTACGAAAGCACGTCAGCTGTGAGGGTTCAGCTGTAGAAGCGCTGGACACTTTTCACAAACGATAGCGAATCCTTGAGCGTCTCTTTTTTCACAACCCACTGAATTACCTACATTTTTAACCCTTCCTGCTCATAGCACTCCCCTATGTGATCGATTTTTGCATAGAGGGGACACTTTTCTACGTTCGATCGGCCCCACTTTGGTCATCTATTAACAAAGGGACTGCACTAGAATGTCGTCCCAATGAGGTAAACAGAACGCTATGGGTTTAGAAACAAAACTCGTTCAAAAAATGGGGCAATCACTCCTGATGACCCCACAGCTTCAGCAAGCCATCAAGCTGCTCCAACTGGGGCGCCTTGAATACAAGGACGCCATTGAACGGGAGTTACTAGAGAACCCAGCCCTCGAAGAGATGCGTGAAGAGGCCCAAGCGCACGGGCTCCCGTCTCCTGAACATCAGCCTCACGAGCCGACGATCCTGGCTAATCCTCATACGAGCGGTATCTCGGATGAGTCTTTGGGGAATAGCCCCGCCGTGGAGCCCAAGGCGGACTGGGACGATTTTTCAGACGCGTTTACCGACTATCGGGGCTCCGCCTCAGCCAAAGGACAATCAGACTACGACGATCGCCCTCTCCAAGAGGTAGCGTCAGCCGCAGGAGAGAGTCTTGAGCAGCATCTTCTCAACCAGGTGCGGCTTCACGACTTCTCGCCTCATGACCGGCTCATAGCCCAACATATCGCAGGCAACCTAGACCGCGATGGGTATCTTGAATGCTCCTACGAGGAGCTTGCGGCCGTGACCTCATGCGACCTCGAGGATGTGGCGATGGTAGCCGACACGTTGCGATTCTTCGAACCAGTCGGCGCCTGCACCCGCTCCCTACAAGAGTGCCTCCTGACCCAACTTGAGTTCCGAGGACTGGGGGACAGCCTTGAGTCTCGCATCATTAAAAACCATACTGATAAGCTCGAGAAACGGAAGTACGACCAGATCGCCAAGGCCGAACGGGTAACTATCGACGATGTAGCTCGAGCAATCCGTTCCATCCGAACCCTCGATCCTAAACCTGGTCGCGCATATTCCGACGAGACAACGCGGTACGTTGTTCCAGATGTGTACGTTCAAAAAGTTGGAAATGATTGGGTCATTACCCTAAACGAAGAGGGCATCCCTCGCCTCCGCATCAGCCCCTACTACTCTGAGCTCTTACGAGAGCCTGAGTCTGCGAATAAAACATACCTCACTGAACGTCTCCGCGCCGCATCGTGGCTCATTAAGAGTATCCAGCAACGGCAACAGACCATTTATCGAGTCACCGAGAGCATCATGAAGTTTCAGCGTCCGTTCCTGGAGCAGGGAATCGAACGACTCAAACCCCTTGTCCTGAAAGATGTGGCTGAAGACATCGACATGCACGAATCTACCGTAAGCCGCGTAACCACCGATAAGTACGTCCATACCCCGCAAGGGATATTCGAGCTTAAATTTTTCTTCACCTCGGGGATTAAGACCTCGAATGGGGATATCTCTTCATCATCTGTGAAGGAGCGGATTAAGGCGATCATTGCGGCGGAAGCTCCCGCCCAACCTATCAGCGACCAACAGATAGTGGAGACGCTGAAGGGGGAGAAGATCGATATCGCGCGGCGCACCGTCGCGAAGTACCGAGAGAGCCTCGGAATCGTCTCGTCCTCGCAAAGAAAAAAAATCCTGTAATCGCGGACCGACATACGAAAGTTACGCAGAGCCCTTACGGCGAGGTCCCGCTAAAAGTAGGCCGTTTTACTCAGCAAAATACGTTACCAAGAATCGAAGAAAGACTTTAGCCCCAAACGTTTATGCTCGCTCGCGATTATTCCGATTGCCTTTTTGAAGGCGAAACCATGGGTCCACTATCATTACGTCGACTGGGGAAAGGAGCACGACGCACTATCACCACCTCACTTTATTCTTTACTTTCACAAACCAGGCTGGATAACCTGCTTGAGAGGACGCACGTTGTGTCTCCATGGTCGAACGTTGAATGCTTCGCCGGTCGGGCACGTCTTTACCTCGGGTCTTGCGCGAGTGAGGGTAGTCACATTTTTAGTAACGTATAGTGTATAAACGGAGAACGTATGGCTGACTCGGCTAAAGTAATCAACGTAAGCATCGCATTCCTTAACATCGACTCAACCGACGCGATTAAGCAGTACGCGACCGAGAAGGTTAAGCATTGCGTCCAAAAGTTCGCTCATGCGGACACCGAGGCCCATGTGGTGCTGAAGGTCGAGAAGACCCGACAGATCGCCGAAATATCGATGCACCTTTCAGGTCATGACTTCATCGTGAAAGAGGAAAGTGATAGTCTCTACGCGTCAATTGACAAGCTGACCGACGCACTCTCGCAACAACTTCGCAAACACAAAGAGAAGGTAACGAAACACCATTGAGCTCCCCTCTCCGATTTGACCACATTACCTCACTCATTATCGTGACAGGGCTCTCTGGCGCTGGAAAATCCTCCGCCATGGCCCTGCTCGCGGACAGCGGCTACTATGTGGTCGACAATCTCCCAGTGCCACTCCTGGGGCAGTTTTTTGACTTCTCGAAGGGGGCGGTAGGACGATACAGAAACACGGCTCTGCTCATCGATGTTGATTCCCGAGAGAGCCGTGTTCAACTCCTCTCCATCATCGAAAGCAAGGGGAATCGCCCGAAGAACCTCAAGGTTATATTCTTAGACGCGGACGACCAGTCAATCGTCCGGCGCTACAGCGAAACGCGCCGTCCACACCCCGGTTTTGACCCCGCAAAAGATACGACACTGCGCGACACCATCTCTCGCGAGAGGGCGCGACTTCAGCCGATTAAGGAAGCTGCCGACTTCCTCGTTGATACATCTTCTTTCAATATCCACGCCCTTCGACGAGAGCTGCGCGATTTCCTCAACTCACTCGGTTCAGTCGGGTGTTCAAGCATGCGGATCAATTTTCTCTCCTTTGGGTTTAAACACGGAGTCCCCCTCGATTGCGATCTCGTTGTCGACGTCCGTTTTCTGCGAAATCCACATTTCGTGGAGGACCTCCGACCGCAAGACGGGCGCGATCCGGCTGTCCGGGATTATGTGTTTGGTACCCCCGAAGCCGAGGAGTTCGTCAGCCGATACACCGACCTTCTCTCGTTCCTCCTCCCCCGCTATCAATCGGAGGGCAAGGCCTATCTCAACGTAGGCGTCGGGTGTACCGGCGGAAAACATCGCTCGGTCGCCGTAGCGGAGGCCCTGGCAAAACGGGCAAACACGGAGCGCTATCTGGTAAGTGTGAAGCACCGAGATATTTAAGCCGAGCCTCCGTGGCCCCTGTGAGGCCTAACCCCCTTCTCATCACTTCTCCCTTGCCCACTCCCCACCACCGTTCTATCCTTCGCAAAACTGATTACTTTGCACGAAGGAGCCCGTCGCGTGGCCACAGAACAGTATCTTTTCACATCCGAGTCCGTCTCAGAGGGACATCCAGATAAAGTCGCAGACCAATTAAGCGACGCGATGCTTGACGCATTCCTGAAGAACGACCCCGCAGCTCGAGTTGCGTGCGAGACCCTCGTTAAGAACGATGTGGTGATTCTCGCCGGCGAGATCACATCAAATCAAACCGTGAACTACGAGAAGCTTGCCCGCTCTGTCATCCACGATATCGGCTATAACGACCCGGCTCTAGGATTCGACTCGCAGAGCTGCTCGGTCATGACCTTTATCAGTCAGCAGTCCCCTGACATCAGTATGGGAGTTAATGATGGCGAGGGTCTCTACAAGGAGCAAGGCGCCGGCGACCAGGGGCTCATGTTCGGATTTGCGTGCGATGAGACCCCGGAGTTAATGCCCCTTCCTATCTCGCTCTCTCACCAACTGGTCAAGGCGCTCGCCAAAGCCCGTCACTCTGACAACTCAAGCTTCCTCAAGCCGGATGCAAAGAGCCAAGTTACAGTGGAGTACAGAGACGGTAAACCGCACGCGGTTGATACGGTGGTTATCTCAACCCAACACACCGAGAGCGCATCCCTCAAGGACGTCGAGGAATACGTTATTGAGAAGATAGTAAAGAAAGTCATCCCTGATATCTATCTCACGCCCAAGACTCGCTACCTCATTAACCCAACAGGTCGATTCGTTATCGGTGGGCCGGTGGGCGATTGCGGTCTCACTGGTAGAAAGATAATCGTAGATACGTACGGTGGGTATGCGCGTCACGGTGGCGGAGCTTTCTCGGGCAAAGACCCATCCAAGGTTGATCGCTCAGCAGCTTACGCTGCTCGGTACATCGCGAAGAACGTAGTGGCGGCGGGTCTGGCGCGTAAGTGCGAAGTACAAGTGGCATACGCTATCGGGGTAGCCAAGCCTGTGTCCGTTTACGTCAACACCTTTGGGACCGGTACAGTGCCAGAGCAGAAGATCTCGGCGGCGGTACAAGAGGTATTCGACTTAACCCCTCGCGGAATCATTCGATCGCTCGACCTCTTGAAGCCGATCTACCGAGCAACCTCAACCTACGGCCACTTCGGGCGCGAGGCTGGCGCAGACGGTAGTTTCTCTTGGGAGCGAGCCGACAAGGTAGATGCCCTTAAGGCGGCGATCTAACGCCCCCTCCGAGAGCGTTTGCACGTCATATCTCAGTGCCGTAGCGATGGGCTCTAGCAGGGTGGTGGCGAGCATGGAGAGGACGTACGTCCTTATTTTGGCCTATAAATCGCGCCTTTCCACGTGAGCGTGCTCGCACGTTCCGGCCCTCCGGGGTAACATTCGCATTATTTCCCAAATATCGGGGGACGCCGCGGGCCGGACATGCACGAACGGGCCACGTTCACGTCGGCATGATACCGAGTCCTACCCACTCGATTCCGCGATGACCCATGCTTTCGACTCGAGGCGGGGGCTGCTTACGTGCCCCCTCGTTGTGTCGGGCGGTTTTACTCACGATGCGCGCTACCTCTGTCGCTCGTCGCTTGAGCTAAGAGAGACCGGTCCTTGTTCAACATCTCGTCACGATGCGAAATCTGCCACAGCAACTGCCGCCGTATCTCACCAGGACTAGCAACAACATCAGCTGCTCCAAGCGATATAGCCTCTCGCGGCATACCGAACACCACGCACGAGTGCTCATCCTGACAGAACGTTACCGCCCCACGATCATGGAGCTCCTTCATGCCCATCGCGCCATCGGCGCCCATTCCTGTCAACAAAACCGCCGAGATGTGTACGTTCGATAGGACGGCTGCCGATTTAAAGAGAAAATCAACACTAGGTCGGTGTCTATTCATCGGAGGCCCATCAGAGCGAACTATCGAGAGCCGTCCACGCTTTCCTCCAATCCCAAGATGGCGATCATCATCCGCGAGGTAGACATGACCGGGCTGCAATAAAGTTCCCTCTGCGCATACTCCCAATCGCAACCCCGCGTTGTGGGCAACTCGCTGCGCGAACGCGCGAGCAAAGTAAGCGGAAATATGTTGGACCACTAAAATTGGAGGACACTCCTGGGGCATCTCCTCAAGGAGCCGCATCACTGCCTCAGTACCGCCGGTGCTCGCTCCAATGAGTATTACATCTGGGCACTCACGACTGACCCTCGTGCCGCTACACGGAACTATGTGAATTCCTGCACCGTCAACGGCTCGAGGCTTGTAGGACTTTGAGATAGCGAGGAGTTTATCGGCGAAATCGGGGCTCTGTATCGTCGACTTCTCGATATAGTCCTGCGCTCCATTCTCCAGGGCGCCCAAAATGACGCCCGCCTGAGCCGGACCGCTTTCGCTCACAATTACAACAGGAACCCCGAGCCCCGCAAACCTCCGGGCATTGAGCCATGTCGGCCCATCTAGCCCAGGCATCGTCACGTCGAGGGTAATGACGTCAACCGAGTGCTTCTCGAGGAACTCGGAAGCCTCCGCTGCCGAAGCCACAGAGAAGGGGCGCAACCCCCCCTTCTCCAGCGAACGTTCGAGGGCCTTTCGGGCACTTGGAGAGTCATCAACTACGAGCACCCGACACGCGGCACTATCAATCCGCGCACCCTCATCGCCTCCCCTCCTCTTGATGTAGGTCGAGTCACCCAAAAAGCGAATTCCGTATCTCGTGGCATCAATTGCTTCGCTGTGACCGAGAAAAAGGGCCCCATCAACCCGCAGGAGATGTAACAGGCCCCTCACCATTGAGGTGATATCCTCAGGCTTAAAATAGATCAGGACATTTCGACAGAATATACAATCGAAAGAGTCGCGACTCTCCTTACCAACACTTCGTAGGTCGGCGACGGCGAAGGAACACCGACTTCGCACATTCTTATTGGGGGCGAAAAATCCCCGTTTCTCTCCGGAGCCCACGACACAATAGGTCCGATATGGCTCTGGAATAAGAGAGAACGCGACCTCTCCATACACTCCTCGAGCTCCGTGAGCGACGCAGAGCGGGTCGATATCGATGCCATGAACGTGATACTCAAATCCAGGAGTAGTTGCGCGGATATGCTCCAACGTAAGCGCGATGGAGTAGACCTCCTCTCCAGTCGAACATCCAGCGCATAGTACGCGCGCTGCCTTTATCTTATGGTCCGCGATCCCCTGCCGGATGGTAGCCTCGAACTTGTCAAAGTGTGGAGATTCTCGAAACCAACTTGTGGTGTGAATAGTAAGAGCTGACAAAAGCAATTCCACTTCGAGAGGATCGTTGACAGCAACCGCGAGGTAGGACCGTAAGGATGGGGCCCCGAGATACCGAATTCTCCGCTCCACATTCGCCGCCAAAACCTCACGGCGATAGCTGCCTTGCTGACACGTGCCGGTTACGTGCTCAATCAGAGCGAACACGAAATCTCGCTCAGCCTCAGTTAGTCGATAGTTAGAGGGGATGGGTGTCATGCGTTTCTATGCTAGTTCCACCCGAGCTGATTTCAACTCTTCGGTTCCTAAGAGCTTATTAAGGTCTATTAAAGATATGAGTCGACCATCCTGATTTCCGATACCGATAAAATAGTCCTCCGGCACGTGGCTTCGAATGACCACCTTCGAATCAATAGTCTCGACCGGAATTCGCGCCACAGATTCGATCTCATCGACCAAAGCTCCAAGCGGCCCCGATTCAGTAGTAAACACCATAAGCGCCATGCGTGGGTGCTTTGGCGCCTCGCAACCAAAGCGCCTTCGTAGATCAATAACACCCACAACCTGTCCTCGAAGATTAATGACTCCGCTGAAGAACGAAACGGTATTCGGAATAGGTTTAGGCTCCTGAGGTTCAACCACCTCCCTGATTCCGAGGAGGGGCGTTCCATACAACTCTTCTCCAACCCTGAAGAGGAGAAAGCGCGCATCATCATCATGTAGGTGCTGGGCATCCGTCATATCTTACTCCATTCCGACCAGTGCAAAATAGGCGCGCGCGAGCTCCGGCAGACTCAAGATAACACCAGGCTCTCCGTCTCCAAGAATGGTACATCCTCGAAGGCCCTGAAGTCCGTCCAACTGATCACTTAACGGGCGAACGACTATCTGTTGCTGCGATACAATCCGATCAATTGCAAAGGCAACCGACTGTCCTGCGTCGCGAACAAGCAACGCTGGAAACCGATTACTCCGCCCGGCCATGAGTACCCTATCGTGGACCTGATGAAGGCTCGGCGTCGGCATATAATCAGCGAGAGCTTCAACCGGAACGACCTCGCCCCTGAGCGATACTATGAAACCGCCCTTACCCGTCCGCTCTACGGGATACCGACTTAGATCGATAATCTCCGTTAGCTCGCTCATGGGTACCGCGTATCGCGACTCCTTAACCCCAACTACCAGCGCGTCGATAATGCTCAAGCTCGTCGGGAGCGTGATCGTTAGGGTCGTGCCCTCGCCGAGCGTGCTCGCGATATCTATTCCTCCCCGTAGCGATTGCACCGTACGCATAACGATATCCATCCCGACTCCCCTACCAGATATTTCGGTCAGCTTCGGGGCGGTTGAGACTCCTTGAACGAAAATTAATTTTCGAATCTGGTCTGAACTTAACTCGGCATCACTCGATACGATTCCCTTGCGCACGGCTGCCGCCAATATCGCGCTGTCGTCCATTCCTCGACCATCATCCGAGACCTTGATTAAAACCGCGCCCGCATCTTGAATTGCCGATATCTTGAGAGTTGCCTCCGCGGGCTTGCCCTCTGCTTCCCGTTGAGCTGGCGACTCGATCCCATGATCAACCGAGTTTCGAATCACGTGTACGAGAGGGTCGGCCATCTTATCGAGCACCGTCTTGTCGAACTGAACGTCGCTTCCCTCAATTATGACCTTCACACGCTTTCCCTGCATCGCAGCAAGGTCTAGAGCGTTTCGCTCGAGCTTCTGCATGAGTCCGGACAGAGGTTGCATGCGGAGCTCAAGGGCTTTGGAGTGGATATCTTTGACGAGCTTGTAGCTGAGGTGCAGGGCGTGCGCGGCGGCCTTCGTGAGAAGACCATCCTCTCGACGAGCTTCCCGCACGATTCCCTGATGGATGGATAGCTCGCTAATCAGCTGAACGAGCTCATCAAGTTTGTGAGCCGAGATACGAAGGGTTTCTTGAGAGCGAGATGGCGCAGGACGACCATTCGCTGAAAATCGGGGGCCCTTTTTCCCTCCCGTGGCCATCGGCTCCACGTACGACCCGAGAGGCTGATCCGCTTCCGACTCACGCTCCTCACGAGCGCGCTGGTCATCCTCATAGATCATTCGGTGCATTTCAAACAACGCCTCCAGATCATCATCATCAGGGTCTTCGGGAGGAACTTCATCCTCAATAATCAGAGTTTCACCAGGGATTGAGATGTGGGGCGCCATCAACGACTCAAGATCCTTGAGCAGGGATTCCGTGTCAGGAATAAAGCTCGGAGTAGTGAGCAGAGCACCAACCCACGTAGTCATGCATCGCTGCGCCGCTAGGAGAACCTCAATTACCCGCTCACTCTGTGCGATTCCACCATTAATCATGCATTGGATGACATCCTCAACGTTGTGCACAAAATCACTAAACGGCTCAAGCCCGATGCACATCGAGGCACCCTTTAAGTTATGAGCGACACAAAAAAGCTCCCCGACTAACGCGCTGGTTTGACCCGCCCGAAGAGAGATCGTCGCCGCCTCGAACGCCTGCAGCGCCTCGGTCGCGTCGTCGACGAAGCTCTCAATGAGTTCTCGGTCTAGTTCTATTGTTGTGCCCATAGCTATTGTTCAATCCCAGTATGGGGATCGAAACAAACGAGGCGTATCTTGAGTCTTAATTGTAGCTTCGCAGAACCACATGAGCCCTCCCCAACCTGTTGATGCCGAGGGGCGAGGACCTAACTATTTGATAAAACGATTGGTGCGAGTTCCTCTCAAGCTCGCCGCCAGAACACCCGATACCTTCCGTGGGGCGTCGTGTCCCCGTGTGTAGCGACCGAGGCTGGGATCACACATCCAGCCATAGGATAGAACGATGAATATCAAAACCCGGCTCTACATCCTTACCGTACTTAACGTCATGGTGTGCGTGACGGTTGGTGTTGTGGGCTATATCGGTATCGAGCGCCTCCGGCCGCAGTACAACAATGCAGAGAGATATCGCTCCGCCATCGAGGCGATCGACGCATTTACGTCCTCGCTCGAAACCTTGCGCGCCGATGTTCTTATGACTCCCCGTGATGAACGACGCAGTGGTAAGTCCGTCATCTCCCAATCATTGCAACAAGACGCTCTTACAAAGCTCGTGCGTGAGCTTGAGGGACGCCACGATCGGATATCGCGACTTGACGTGCCAGTGGCGGCAACCTGGAACGTCGCCGAGAGTAAGCGACTCGTAGAGCGGTTGGCAAACCTCGCAATGAAAATCTCCCATCACCTTGGAGCGGACAACGACGAAGTCTCCGCGCACAGGAGCGCTTTCCAAGAGACCTCTGACCTCCTTCAGGATCAAACCACTGAATCCAAAAATATATTTAACGGCCTCTGGCAAAAGGACGTAGCCCAAACGATCACGTTCGGTGATACGGTTCAGAGAACAGTCATGACGACTCTTCTCTTAGGGGTAGCATGCATCATCGCCCTCGTACTGATTACCCTTCGCTCGATTATACACCCTATCGGGGAGGTAATAACGGCCCTCGGCGCAAGTGCCTCGGAGGTCGATAATTCAGCTCAAAAGATGTCGCTCTACGCTGAACATCTTTCACAAAGCGCAACTGAGCAGGCGGCCGCGGTTCAGGAGAGCGTCGCCTCGATGACCGAGATGTCGAGCATGATAGCTCAAACCAGCGACTCCTCACAGGAGTCCCTGACGAACGTCCGGCGCATGGCAGAGAGAACACAAGATGGCAACCGCATCATGGAACGGCTGGCCTCGTCAACTGAAGCGATTAATCAGGCCAACTCCCAACTACACGAGATGGTGGACATTATCGCGGAGATCTCCGGCAAAACCTCTGTCATTAACGATATCGTTTTCAAAACCCAACTGCTCTCGTTTAACGCCTCGATCGAAGCCGCACGGGCAGGAGCTCATGGACGAGGGTTCGCAGTCGTGGCCGAGGAGTTCGGTAGCTTGGCAGAGATTAGTGGAAAAGCAGCCAAAGAGATTCAATCCCTCCTTGAGACAAGCAAGAAACATGTCACTGAAATAGTTGAGATGACGCGTCAGCGGGTATCTGATGGACTTAGTGTGAGTAAAGACGCGCTTGCTATCTTTAATGAGATAGCTCGTGACACCAATCAGATTACAAAGCAGATCCAACGGATATCTGAGGCGACTCGCGAGCAAACTATTGGAGTTCAACAAACCTCCACAGCAATGAATCAGATGGACCAAGCAGCCCAACGAAATTCGCTCCTTGCTGGAGACACCCTGCGCAACGCTTCGGACCTCTCGGAACAGAGCCGCAAACTCGCGATCATCATGCGAGGGCTCCTCTCACTCATAAGCACTGACCAGAGAAATCCAGAGGCACCCGCGACCTCGTCGGCCAAACCCATTACCGCCAAAACGCGGGTATTCGAGGTTGACGATTCGGTCTCCCCGCTGGATCTCGCTTTTCTCCAAGAGGCCGCTACGAAGCTTGGGGCTCGAGCAACACCTCCTCGCAAAGGAGACGTCAACGCTGATGACGAAGATTTCAAACCGTATACCGGCTCACCCCCTCGATAGCCGACATAGCACGCGAAAAATATAGAACGCTTCGTATTACAATGTGAAAGCGCACCTGTGAGGAATCTAGAGTCATCGGGAAGCGAGACATGTCCTGACCTTGGCCACCGTCACCAAGCTCTGCGACAGGTCGAACACAGCTGAGGAACCGGTCTCACAATCATCTCAGAATCTGACCCGAATTCCCGCCATGGCCGAGGCACCAGGGAGGGGCGCCACATCTTTAATATACGAGACGTGATTACGAACCTTTTCACTCAGAAGGTTTGAGCCTCGAACAAAAAGTTCGTACGTGCGCCCTTCGAGCTCTACATCTTTACTCAGGTACAGATTAAGCATGGAGTACCCATCTGTCGTGGTCTCGTTCGAAGCGACTTTGTCCTGTTCAAAGAGCTGCTGCAATTCAAGCCTAACCCTAAAGAGATCCTCGTGGTAGTAGTTTGCCCCGAACTTCATACGCAAAGGGGGAATGCGTGGAAGGTATGTGTCGGTATCTCGGTTTCGTGCCCACACATAATCTGGCTGAAAATCGAAGGATATCTCTCGGGAAACGGTATCGGCTACATAATACGCAACCTGAGACTCGAATCCCCAAAAATCAGCCGGAACGTTCTCAAACTGATACACGGCGAGATCATCTTCAGTCTCTCCAGTCGGATTCGCGTAGATATAGTTCCAGAATCGATTGTAGAAACCTCCGATGGAGCCCCGGACATCGCCCTCTGTCTTGCGGAGCGCGATGTCTGTCCCAAGGGACTGCTCCGTGTTGAGGGAGGGGTCTCCGATCTCGAACGCCCCCGTCGCGATGTGCGGACCATCAGCGAAGAGCTCCTGCGCGTTCGGGGCTCGCTCGGTGAAGGCAGTTGACCACGTTACCGCGTAGTCATTGGAGACATTGAGAATCGCCCCAACGGACTGACTAAACAGATTATACTGCCGGGTCATGTTGTCATCAAAGGCATCTCGGTCAAAACCTTCCGTGTCGACCTCGTTCCAATCGTACCGAAGCCCCGCTTGCAAGGTAAGCCTATCGTTAGCGGCGATCTCTTCCAACGCGAATAGGGAGTATACATCGGTGGTGGAAGGCGGTTGAAACGCCTCCTCTCCTACTGCATCAACGTCATTGGCCTGAAATTGAGCTCCCCACGTTCCTCGAATTCCACCAACCTCTTTATGTTTAAGGTCGATACGCGAGTCGAGACCATTATTGCTGAAAAGCGTACCCGCCTCTTCACCCTCAAATTCAGTGTGTTGGTAATCAACATAGCCAGCTCGCACCGTTCCAGATTCGATAAACTCGCCGGTATCGCGAACGCCAGCACGGAAATCAGCCCGACGACGATGGGCGTTAATCGAGATATCAGGCTCTCCATTTGGAACACCGTATATCGTTTTGTAATCGTTAAACGATGCCCCTACGTAACCTTTATCAAAGATGTACGAACCTCCCCCCGTGAGTACATCGGTCTGTGTATCACTCCACGACAGGGTTCCCTGAGGCTCGGGATAGTCAATGGGCGTAGTCGCCCGCAGTTCGCCAGTGCGGGCGTATCCAGGTATGTGGTAGTCATCCGATTTTGAGGCCAACGCGTCGACGTGAAGCGCGAACTTTCCCACCGGCGCGGTAACGCTCATCAGACCTGTTCGCGTCTCGCTCGCGCTATCTCCCCGAATCTCCGCCGTTCCATCGGCGGGTGTGCTCGGCAGGTACTCGGGTATACGGTTATCAAAGGTGTTTACGATTCCCCCCACAGCGCTCGTGCCATAGAGGAGAGCTGCCGGTCCCCGCACCACTTCAATTTTGTCTATGAGAGATGAGTCAATAGTGACCGCGTGGTCTGGGCTAGCCGCGGAGAGATCGTTGGTTCCTACCCCATTTTCAAGAACTCGAATCCGATCCCCATCAAGACCACGAATGACAGGTCTCCCAGCTCCCGGCCCAAATGAGCTCGATGTGATGCCTGGCTCCAAAGCTAAGGTATCTCCTAAAGAGGAATTCACCTTCATGTCGAGGTCGTCGCCGGAGAGCACGGTCACCGGCTGTAGTTGCTCTGAGAGGGTCTGACCAAGTCCGGTGGATTCGACTACGATCTCCTCTAGTCGTTGCTCGCGATCTTGCGCGTGCGATGGGATGGCGCACAGAAAGATACCCGCGACAAATAACGATCTATACTGGGTGCAGGACAGAGGCTTCATACGACACACTCCTGATAAAGCCGGGCGAGCCTATACCAAGACCAAGCCTTGTGCAACCTGGTTGCGTTAAGGACCTTCCAAACGAGGCCCAATAGCATTACCTCTTTTCAATAGGTTACTGATTAAGGAGGGAAAGACTTGGCGAGAGAAGTCCCTTAGCGGCTCTTCCCATTAAGAATGCCTCGGAATTTGCCGACCGTACACGTAGGGAGACTCTGTGACGCAAAGGGAGACGGAGATGGAAGGACTGGAAAAACCAAAAAACATCCGAATCATGATCGTCGATGACTTCGCGGGAATGAGAACGATCTTGAAGCACACCCTTCACCTTCTCGGCTATGATCGCATCGTGGAGGCTCGAGGCGGGCAGGACGCCCTTCTCAAACTCAAAAACGAGCCGTGCAACCTTATTATCTCGGACTGGTCGATGCCAAACATGACCGGCCTCGAATTCCTCTCAGCACTGAAAGAGGACCCTCAACTGAAAAAAGTACCTTTTTTGATGATCACCGCTAAGTCAGAACGAGCGAACGTGATCGAGGCGGCACACGCTGGAGTTACACACTACATGATTAAGCCGTTCTCAGCGGAGGCCCTGCAAAAAAAGCTTGAGGCCATCTTGGGGTAAGCTCCTAACGATACGGATTACCAAGAGATGGTCCCATGTATCGGTATTCCCCTCGACCAGAGGGAGGATTTCCATCTGGGATGTCGCTCTTAATCTCCTCTCTCAACGCATCTATCTCCCGCTGCCGAGCAAGGATCTCCTGCTGGTTGATTTTAAGATCCTCGATCTTGATCTCTCGGAGCGTTTCCTCGCTGTAGTAGTCGTAGACCATCCCTGCCGCTAACCCCACCGGCAAACCGATTGCAGTACCAAGCAAAGCGCTGGCTCCTACGTCGCCTCCCGATACGACGCTCCCAATGATCGCGCCCGTTCCGGCCCCGACCGCTGCTCCACCCACGCTCCCAATAGCGAGGGGTGCCGCATGGTATCCGCACCCCGAAGTTAAAACAGCGGCACAAAAGAGAGCAGAAAGTAGTGTTCGAGACATACCTTAACCAGCCTTTTTAAAACTCATACGGTGATATGGTACGTTATGCGTACTGTGTCGCCTAGTGGGCCAGCAATAAATAAGCATGCAACTACAAATACTTATGCCATCTCATAAGGCCATTGCTCGGGTCATCCCGGTAGCCCCGACCTGCGCCGGCCCCACACCGCTTCCATAAATCTTAGAAATGCCTCCGGTCTTGCGCATTGTTCTGTGCTCTCATCTCATCTAACAAAGGTAATCATTTCATACGCATGGCCCCAAAAAAGATCACCACACCGCCCCGCACTCACACCGAACGAGAACGACTCTCGGAGGATGACCGTCGGGTTAAGAACTGGAAGCGTTGGGGTCCATACCTACCTGAACGCCAATGGGGCACCGTACGCGAGGACTATTCTGAGGATGGCTCAGTGTGGTCGTACTTCACGCACGACCAAGCGCGTAGCCGAGCCTACCGTTGGGGCGAAGATGGTCTCCTCGGCATTACGGATCGTCAGTGTCGAATCTGCTTCGCCCTCGCTCTTTGGAACACCAAAGACTCGATCCTGAAAGAGAGGCTTTTCGGCCTGAGTGGACCGGAGGGCAATCACGGAGAGGACGTCAAGGAGTGCTACTACTACCTCGATTCGACACCGACGCACTCCTACATGAAGGCGCTTTACAAGTATCCTCAAAAGGAGTTCCCGTACGCGGCGCTCGTGGACGAGAATCGTCGTCGGGGTCGCCTTGAACGGGAATACGAACTCACTGATACCGGCATCTTCGATACGAACGAATACTTCGACGTTTTCGTCGAATACGCCAAGGCCGGCCCGAACGACATCCTGATAAAGATCACCGCGCACAACCGCCACTCGAAACCAGCTCCTCTCTATCTCCTCCCTCACGTCTGGTTCCGAAACACGTGGGCCTGGGGACGATCTGGCGAGGGATACACAATTAAGCCTCGCGTCTCGATGCTTGCCCGCGATCGTCTTCTCCTCGTGCATCCCCACCTCGATCCCTTCGTGCTCCTCTTGGATCCCAAGCTCGAGAGTACACAGGTCACCCCGGTATTCACTGACAATGAGACGAACCTTCAACGACTCTTTGGACGCGACAACGAAACGCCGCATGTGAAAGACGCGTTTCATCGTTACCTTATCGATGGCGAAGTCGACGCCGTAAACCCTGAGATGGTCGGTACCAAGGCCGCTCTGATCTATCAGTCAACTGTGCCGGCGAATGGACAGGTTGAGCTTAAACTCCGCCTCGTTTCCTCATTCGCGCCCCCAAAGGAGAGCTTCGGTGATGACTTTGACGAGATATTCGCTCAGAGAAAAGCGGAGTGTGATCAGTTTTACGATTCAATCATCCCAGCTGACGCCTCACTTGAGGAGCGTCTCGTCATGCGGCAATCCTACGCTGGCCTCCTGTGGACCAAGCAATTCTATTACTACTCTGTAAAGGAGTGGCTTGAGGGAGATCCAACACAGCCGACCCCTTCCGATTCGCGAAAATCTCAGAAAAACAACGAGTGGAATCATCTCTACAATCGCGACATCATCTCAGTTCCGGATAAGTGGGAATACCCGTGGTACGCGGTGTGGGACCTGGCGTTTCACATGGTGACATTCGCTCGAATCGATCAGGCATTCGCGAAGCAGCAGCTTATTCTTATGCTGCGCGAGTGGTACATGCATCCAAATGGTCAGATCCCCGCGTATGAATTCGAATTTTCAAACGTCAATCCACCCGTTCACGCGTGGGCGTGCTGGCGCGTCTATCAAATGGGAGTTGAATCAGGTCACGCGGACCGCAACTTCCTAAAGCGCGTCTTCGCTAAGCTTCTTATCAATTTTACGTGGTGGGTGAACCGAAAAGACGCCCAAGGGAAAAATCTGTTCTCAGGAGGCTTTCTCGGCCTCGATAATATCGGGGTCTTCGACAGAAGTGCCCCCCTCCCTAAGGGAGGCACCCTTCAACAAGCTGACGCAACGGCCTGGATGGCTTTCTACTGCGGCACGATGTTGACGATGGCTTTAGAGCTCGCGGCCCACGACGAGGAATACGAGGACCTGGCGTCGAAATTCTTTGAACACTTCATCTCGATAGCCTCCGCGATTAATCATTTCGGTGGCACCGGCCTGTGGGATCAACTTGATGGCTTTTACTACGACGAGCTCTCCATCGATGGGGCCCATATTCCACTCCGAGTCCGATCACTCGTTGGTGTGATTCCCCTTCTCGCGGTGGAGGTGCTTGACAATAAAACGATCGATAAGCTTCCCGGATTTAAAAAGCGCTTCGAGTGGTTCGTTGCCAATCAGAGTGCTCTGGCCAAGCAGATAGCCTATACGGCCAAGACTCCCAAGGACTCAGTAGGAGATATCGAGCAATCGTGTGAGGGCCTTAAACTCCTCGCCATACCATCCAAGGAACGCCTCACTCGGATGCTTCGCTACATACTCGATGAGGGAGAATTCCTTTCACCGTATGGAATGCGGTCGCTCTCCAAAATTCACGCCGAGTTCCCCTATCGCCTCACCTTAGAGAACCGCGATTACGGGATCGATTACTGCCCCGGCGACTCCAATACCGATTTCTTTGGAGGCAATTCGAACTGGCGTGGTCCCGTGTGGTTCCCGATCAACTTCCTTGTAATCGAAGCCCTGGATCGGTACCACACCTTCTATGGGGACACCTTCAAGATTGAGTGCCCGACTGGCAGTGGGAAGTTCATGACCCTCAAACAGGTGGCGGACGAGCTCTCGCGACGCCTCAGTTTACTATTCCTTAAAGATCCTCAAGGTCGACGACCATGTCACGGCGACGACGGACGGTACGCACGGAATCCACACTGGAAGGACCTAATTCTCTTCTACGAGCATTTTCACGGCGACAACGGCACGGGTATTGGCGCGAGCCATCAAACCGGATGGACCTCGCTTGTGTCGCTCTGCATAGAACGAATGATTCAGGTTCGAGCGCATCCGTCTCGTCGCAAAAACTCAAAGAGCGAGTAATTTCCCACCTGCTTCTCGCAAAACTCAGGCGGATTACTCGTTAGATGCGATTCGTGAATGACGCCCCGCCGTAACCTCGCGCGAACGAGCCCTGATATCCTTGAGCACATTCATGTACGCGACGAATCCGTCGTACGGACTCTCAAAGGGACTAAAGTGTCGATGAACCGCGCCATCTGCATCCCCCTTGGTGCTCATATAATAGAAGTGATCAGAGGTCTGCAATCGACGCCACGTCTCTCGCGCAACAGCCATGTCGAAGGCTTGTACATCGGCTTCCGAATAGAGGCTCGGGCGATCATAGAGCGCCGCGAGCGCGCCTTGCTGCATCGTGTTTCCACACCACGCGGAGGCATCTCGCTCGGTGTCCGCCCACGAGGTAACACGCGAGAACGACAAATCAGAAACCGGATGGAGATATCGCGCCGCCTCCGATGGCATGCAAAACCTCCACTCTTTGTGCGCTAACACATGACGAGGAAGCTCCTCAAGAAAGTTAATGACTCCGATATCACCTCCGTGGTGCTCACCGAAGGTCTCATAATCGAGGAAGAGTCCAACGAGATCCGCATTGCCGGTTAACTCATGCAACCTGGCGGCGTATCGGTGTGGGGTC
Source organism: Pseudomonadota bacterium (assembly GCA_027485595.1). Classification (GTDB taxonomy): domain Bacteria; phylum Bdellovibrionota_C; class UBA2361; order UBA2361; family OMII01; genus OMII01. The sequence continues at coordinate 26,184 of JAIXQT010000276.1, forward strand.
AGAGGTCCAGCCTCAACGCCATCACCTTGTGTAAAACGAAAAGCGATATCATCCGAGAGTTTGAAATTTCGCGGTAGTAGTTTGGTGGCAGCGCCCGCGACACGGTACACAAAATTGGGAGAACGCCAACCCAAGACATCCTTCACCCCCTCGATCATCACCGCTCGAAAGCCGAGTTCCCCGACCAGCCGACCGATCTCGTTGTTGTAGATCAACTCTGTATTTCGAAAAACTCGGGGCCTTTGACCGAATTCCTGCTCTATAATGTCCGAATGTAATCGAACCTGCGCCTCAAATTCATCACGATCAAACAGAGAGGCGAGCGAGTGATAATAGGTCTCTCCCAGAAATTCAACATGACCCGTCGCCGCTAACGCCCGAAAGCTCTCCAACGCGTCAGGTGCGTAGAGACGCATCTGCTCGATCGCCGTTCCGCTGACAGAGAACGCGACCTTGAAGGCTCCAGCATGCGCGCGCATCGCGCGGAGAAGAGCTTCATTCGCCGGCAGGTAGCACTGCCGTGCGACCCTTTCCATAATCGAGCGATTGAGCTTATCGTCAAAATACCCGGTTGCGTTTGCGACATCAAAGTAGGAGTAGCGCCGAAGCCGATACGGTTGGTGGACCTGAAAGTAGAGACATACCGACGGCATAGTGCTCCTCCATCAC
>JAIXQT010000286.1 GCA_027485595.1 Pseudomonadota bacterium
CTAGCAGGGTGGTGAAAAATGATTTCCTGCTGCGCATTTCGATAGTTTGACTGCAACTTCGTTGGAGCCGCCGAAAAAATCCTCAGCGTATCTCAGTGGATACGCCTCCGGTTTTTTCGGCGTCTCCGCCTCGTTTCGTCAAAACTCTCAAAATGCTCACGACGGACCCATTTTTCACCACCCTGCTAGGTGTTCCATTCGTGGAAACTCTTTAATCCCCCTTTGCCCTCAGCAAAATCTCCCGGGTTTTTACTCCCTCTGCCCCTGCCTCCTCCACGACGATACCCCCAAGGGAGATCTCAACAACTCGGGCCCCGCCGTTTCCGATAACGGTGCCCCTTTGAACCTTGTATCCAATGCCTTCAGGATTCTCGACGCTCGCGAATCGCTCTCCTTGTGCGTTGGTGATTATCGCGGTCAGGGTGAGCGCGCTGATCGGATACCGCTCAAGGGGAGGTATGGCGGTCAGCGGGAGCGGCTTCGGGGATATTTCTATTGGGCGGAAAAGGTTGCGACGAGGCGAGGGAGGCTGTGCTTGGCAGAGCGTGTACCCGAGGGATACGAGAAGAGAGGTTGTGATGCGTGCGAATCTGTTCATGGTAGCCTTTTTTCGTTTTCCTCCTAGCTACGGGACGAGTCGAGCAGGTTGTGAGTCGTAGTAGGGGATATCGAGGGAGCGGGAAGAAAGGTGCGTTCCCATCGTGCAGAGAGGTTCCGCAATCGTGGCGGTGGAACGGGGTGTTTTAACCGAAAGGGCTGCTCGTGAGACCAGAAGCCTGTTAGTGAGACCGCCGGCTGTTAGTGACACCGCCGGCTGTTAGTGAAAAAACAGCCTGTTATTGTGAAATTGGGGTGGGATTACAGGAGCGTTACGTGAAAATGGACGAAAAAATCGGGGTGAGAGGATTTGAACCTCCGACCCCTAGTTCCCAAAACTAGTGCTCTAGCCGGGCTGAGCTACACCCCGATACGTCCGTAACGTGTGGGGGAGGTTAGCCTCTCTAGCGGATAGAATCAAGCGGGAGGGCGCGCCTTTTCCCTTCCCTGGGTCAATTTAGGGGTGGTGGCCCCCGCTGGGCAAAGTCTGATATACCGAAACGACTTGGAGGAGTTATGCCCAACTACGTTTCAATTCGCGATATTTCGAACGATAAGGTGCCGGTAGGAATGCTTCAGCTCGCTGGTTGGATTAGGACACACCGGCAGTCGAAGCGGGTTTCCTTCATCGAGCTTTCGGACGGAACCTCCGTCTCAAATCTGCAACTCGTGGTCGACCCTCAGTTGGCTGGCTACGCTGACATTGCTCCTAAGCTCGCGACGGGCGCCTCTATCAAGGTTTCGGGTGAGCTTGTGCTCTCTCCCGCCAAGGGCCAGAAGTACGAGTTTCAAGTCAAAGAGCTGGAACTTTTAGGAGAGGCGGATCCCGAGAGTTATCCGCTTCAGAAGAAGGGGCATTCTCTTGAGTTCCTTCGTGAGCAGCTCCATCTTCGTCCTCGAACCGCTACGATGGGGGCGGTTCTACGCGTTCGATCCGCTGCGGCGTTCGCCGTTAACAAGTTCTTCACGGAGCGTGGATTCTTCTACATCCACACCCCAATCATTAGCACCTCCGACTGTGAGGGGGCTGGAGAGATGTTCCACGTTTCAACCTTCGATCCGGAAAATCCTCCTCGCGTTAACGGCAAGGTTGATTTCTCACAGGATTTCTTCAAGGAGCCTGCGAGTCTCACCGTGTCAGGACAACTTGAGGGTGAGATCTGCGCCATGGGTCTCTCGAAGATATATACCTTCGGGCCAACCTTCAGAGCTGAGAATTCAAACACCACGCGCCACCTCGCCGAGTTCTGGATGATCGAGCCCGAGATGGCCTTCTACGAGTTGCAAGACAACATGCTCCTCGCGCAGGAGTTCGTTCAGGACGTGTTAAAGCAGGTCTTAGAGTCCTCTGCTTCTGAGCTTGAGTTCCTGGCTTCTCAAGAGTGGGCTCAGCAAGGACACCTTGAGAATCTTCGCCGTGTCGCGGAGACTCCGTTTGAGACGATGGATTACACCGATGCTATCCGTATCCTTGAGGAGAGTGGAAAGACCTTCGAGTATCCGGTGAAGTGGGGAATTGATTTGCAGTCTGAGCACGAGCGATTCCTGACGGATGAGTACGTCAAAGGACCGGTCACCGTGATTAACTATCCCAAGGATATTAAAGCGTTTTACATGCGCCTCAATGAGGATGGCAAAACGGTGCGGGCGATGGATGTGCTCGTTCCTCGCTTGGGTGAGATCGTTGGTGGGTCCCAACGTGAAGAGCGCCACGATGTGCTCCTCGAGAAGATTCGTGCAATGGGCCTCGATGAGCGCTCCTATTGGTGGTACCTCGAGCTTCGCAAGTTCGGTACTGTGCCACACTCTGGATTCGGGCTCGGCTTCGAACGGTTGCTTATGTACCTTACCGGGATGACGAACATACGCGATGTTATTGGATTCCCTCGATTCCCAGGGTTCGCCAAGTTCTAGGGAAGCGAGGCAAAACCTACCCGAAGCGAGAAAGTGCAGGTTGGGTTGATATTCGATTTAAAAAAAGAAAAAAAACCACAGGTGTATCCGCAGAGATACACTGAGGATTTTTTCACGTGATGAAAATTGAAG
>JAIXQT010000005.1 GCA_027485595.1 Pseudomonadota bacterium
CAACAAGGTCGCTTTAGTAGCGGCTATGAGGAAAACCATTATCATCCTCAACGCTATGCTTAGGGATAAAGTGCATTTCCAATCAATTTAATATTGATTTTCAACACAGCCGCTCCGGAATCGGATTGAAAATTTTTCACATGCTTCGTCGTATTGTTCCGGCAAACGTAGGGAACAACGGCCTCGGGCCGTTAACCGCCCCTAAAACCCAGCCTCCCACATATCCCGAGGGACCTCCGCCATCTCGGTTGTCGATGTGGCCGCAACGCTCGTGCCGTGCGCCAGGATAACCGCTCTCGGATCGCTGTATACGACCCGCCATTCATCCCCGAACGCCGCCTCCGGATTCTCGATTCCATGATTTGAAGGAAGAAGGATATGCGTAGGATCTAACCTTTCAAGAGCCGCCCTTCCGATCTCAAGGTCTGGCTGAAACGCCAGCGCGTTATCCCGAACGGTCTGGGTGGGGTAGCACTCCTCGTATCGCCCATCTACTGAAATCTTCATGTTCGGAAAGAGCCGCCACAGGGCATAGCTTCCGTTATTAAAATCCACTAACAGCCGACCCTGTGTCCCTTGAGCGCGCAGCCATTCTACCGCCCCAATTGGAAAATTCTTGTAGTCTAGCCTATAGGTGGCCGGAGAGACCGCGAGGACAAGGAGGTGGAGCGAGCCCATCGCAAGAAACACGCATGCGACCAGAGCTCCGCATCGACCCGCCGCGGTGTAGAGGTGAGGTCGAAGCGATCGCGCCCTTTGCAAGACGGACTCAATATACGGCGCACCGAAGATAGCTGCGCTAATCATAAAGAATGGAAGGAAGCGGGTGTGCCGGAACGCGCAGTAGCTTCCAAAAATAAGTACGCTTAGCCCAAAGAGGTCGTGCGTTCCTCTCATCAGAAAAATTCCCAGGGTAAGTGGCGCACAGAGGAGTGCGGTGAGGGCAAAGGAGGGGAGATCGGTATGGAGAGGAAACCACTCGATGATGCCGGGGCGCTCCATTCCGAGTGAATCAACGAGGAAGCTGACAAAGCCACTCCATCCGTAGGGAGTGAATACCGGGGCGATAGCCCACCCCAACGCGATACACAGGAGGGGCCGTGACAAGCGTCTCTCAACGAGTTCGACACCCACAAGTATAGCCATCACCACACACCCGAGTGCATAGCCCCCGTGCATATTGACCCACGCGATCGCTAGGAGTGGGGTAAGGGAGAGCGCAAAGATATTCAGATGTTTGCGATACTCGAGTATCGCCCAGTACAACATCGGAATGAAAAGATAGGTAAACGCCTGGCACCGAACGGTGCTGGTCCACGCGGCTGCGGCGTGAAGAATGCACAACGTAATCCAGATAAATCGACCAGTGAACTCTGGCGCGTATCGCCGTGAGGCGAGCACGACGCACGCGGTTGATGATGCGGCGAGGATAACCTTGAGCAGAACGAGCCCCGCGTCCCCCATCATTGTGGCGATCAGGTAAAAGACAACTCCTGAAAGCCACTCGTGGTCTACCCAGGTCGAAAGGGTCGGAGTAAAAGCGAACGGATCTTTTAGTGGAACGTAGTTCAGCGAGAGCGCGAGGCGACCCATCGCCACACGGGCGAAGAGGTCAGGGTCCGCGGGAGAGGAACCGAGGAGTCTCCAGACTATAAGCAGTGGAATCGAACACAAGAGGACTCTCGGGGATACCAGGAAACCCTTCGCCTTGTCGCACACCTGTTCAAACTTCTCGGTCGTCACCATAGGGGCGATATTCCCTCACATAATGACCTCTCCACCAGCCGAAATGTGTTCTGATTTGAGCCCCTTGCTGGCTACCTTGAGGGTTTAATTTGTCACCCAGGTGGCGTACCATAAGCAGACCCGGCTCCTTACTGCATGAGGGGCGGATATCAGACGAGTTGCCTTACATGTTACGTAGCCAGAACGAATACCGCGCCAGTGCCCGAAAGATAACCATCTACAACACCCTCGGTGGTGAGAGGAGGGTGTTTGACCCTATCGACAAGAGCCCTGTATCCCCGAAGGTAAAGATGTACGTCTGTGGGCTCACACCGCAGGACCACTCACACATGGGTCACGGTTTGATGGTGTTTCGTTTCGACATGATTCGCCGCTACCTCAGTTATCGGCGGCTTGACGTCTACTTCGTCCAGAACGTCACCGACATCGATGACAAGATCATCAACAAGGAGAAGGAGCTCTCTATCGATCCGATGGTCATGACTCGTCAGTTTACCGACGAGTTCTACGACTGCATGAAGAAGTTCAACGTTCTTCCGGTTGATAGGCTTGTGAAGGTAACCGAGTGTGTGCCGGAGATTATCACCTTCATCGAGCAGCTCATCCAAAAGGGGTTTGCGTACGTAACCGAGGATGGAAGCGTCTACTTCGATGTTGCAAAGAAGGACGACTACGGCAAGCTCTCCAATCAGAATACGGCGATGTTGTACGAGAGCGTCCGCAAGGAGCTCGATAAGCAAAAGAAATCCCCACTTGATTTCGCGCTCTGGAAAGCTGACCAAAGTACCTCCCTCGCGCAGCCTTCTCCGTGGGGAATCGGTCGTCCAGGATGGCATATCGAGTGCTCAGTGATGATCCACGAGACCCTCGGCGATCACATCGATATTCACGGTGGTGGTTTGGACCTGAAGTTCCCACATCACGAAAACGAGATCGCGCAGTCGGAGGCCTACACTGGCGGCTCATTCAGCGATGTGTGGATGCACTCCGGCTTGTTGAACATCAACGGCCAGAAGATGTCCAAGTCTCTTAACAACTTCATACGCATCATCGACGCGTTGGAGATGTACGGGACGGAGCCGCTTAAGTTCGTTGTCGCTCGACATCACTACCGCTCGGGGGTTGACCTCTCGGATAAGCTCTTCCGCGATAACCTCA
>JAIXQT010000069.1 GCA_027485595.1 Pseudomonadota bacterium
ACACGACGGAGCCTTTTCTCATCGACGGCAAAGCCACGAGCACGACTCGATCCAAGTCCACCCCATGTCAGTAATCGCCCGAGTATTCGACGATTGGAGGGGTGCAGTAACACGAATACTCGACCTCCACGAGAGAGCCCAGCTCCAAGCTCTAAGAGAGCTGTTCGAAGGGCGTCCTCGTTTGGAAAGTCATCTTCCATGACGATAGCTGGCGAATTATCATCTTTTTTGCACAGCGAGATTACCTCCGCCACAGACTCCGCGATAGAGATCCCCTTCGAGCGCAACTCATGTACAAGAGACGACTCGTTCTCACCGTTACTTTTTAAAAACACTACCTGTGATGAATAGCGAGTGAGGTGCTCAAGAGTAGCGACGATGCTTCGCATCCACGTAGTGTTTTCCCATTCAGAGCGTTTCATCACTGATCCCATATCAATCTTCGTTCACCCCCAACCAAGCCACGGACGAAAAGCCTTCAGAAGAAGACAGACAATCCCCCATGTCGTGATGGTAAAAGCCCCAAGCCATCCGATACGACCGAGAAGTGCCCCCCGCTGACAATCGTTTGTACATCCGTATGCCGGCATCAAGAGTAGCCCAATCCAAGCCACGAGAGAGGCCTGAACAAAACGAAAGTTGCTGCACACAACCCAATTTTGTTTCCATGTAAAAACAAGGAGCGCAAGGATGGGTAAAAGCGCAAGCACCGCCAGGATTCCCCAGCGGAGAAGTGCAGGCTTCCTACCTTCCGGATGGTCTTCACTTAACTTGTTTTCATCCTCATCCCATATCAAGCGCCCGGCGGCTTTTGACCGCTCACGGAGCATGAGACCTCGACGCACCACACCGGGAGCACATCGCACCAGCGCCACGAACACGATAAAAAACTGAAAGAGGATCAAGACTACCCACATGCGACCTAGAAACTTTCCCCTTCCCATCGATGGCTGCTCAGTAAAAAGGGCACTCTTAAATGCGAATTCCAGGGCAGATGATTTATTATAACGGGGATCCGAAAAGGGATTCTCCCACGCGTTCGAGGGACGAAATGCCAGCAACTGGGTCGCATTTAAAACGTGACGTTGTTGCCCGCCCAGATGAGATACCTTATGGCGAATACCACTCCACCAATACGCGACTGGCCGAGACATGTTGACGCCCACACATAACAAAAAGGTGACAATCAAAGCCGGTATCCAAAGACGAGACACGCGGTGCACCCTCTCAGGGCTCCTCATGCGCAACCATACACTCAGACCAACTGTAGAAACCGATGCTACCGCAAAAGGCACCAGGGCAGAGGTCTTAAAGAGCAGGCCCACGCATGATACGCTCAGGGCTCGGAGCGAATCCTGAAGGTTGGCCGCGAACACAGAGCGAAGAACATAGAACTGCACCGCTGAGTAAATCGGAAGCAAAGCGGCATCTGAATTAAGGCGAGAGCTCATTTCATAGTTCGAGGGCCACGCGATGAAAAGTAAGCTGGCACACCACCACATCCGTCCCTGAAAAAGAAGGTGAAAACTACGTAGCGCGAAGTGGACATAGAGTACGTACAGGAATATTGAAAATAATCTGGCTCCCCGCAGGGGGCGTAACCCCAGCCAACTCCCGACCTGCTCTGATATCGCGGTCAAGTAGTAATACGTTGGGGGATGCCAAGACTCTCTTCCTGTGTAGCCGAATGGGGATAAAGGTTCCTGTCTGATATGATTTAGGTACGCAAGGTGTCCGCCGAAGTCGTTTGATACGGTGTCAGGCCGTAAAAATAAAAAAACAACGGCGACGGAAAGCGCTACGGCCAAGAGAGCGGTGTGCGCCCACATATGAGATCGCCCTACCCGATAAGAACTGGCCGTCTTTGCGCCCTCAAAATAAAGAGGCATCACCACCACCTCACCGAAGATAATGGATCCCCGGGCGGAAACCCAGGTAGTTTTCTCCTCAGATCCCCTCCCCTAAAGTCATAGAAGCACCTTGGATACGACGGGAAATTATCATTAAGCTTCCGCACGTCGTCCGCTTCAAGAACGATGAACCGTTCTCCCAGGGGGGGTGAATTACGTTTAAAGTCAGAGCCAACAAAGAACTGAATGTCCTCGATATCGATTCGTTGCGGCTTTTTAAGCACCACGATGGTTCTGTCGGGACACACCCGCGAGATGTCTCTCCATATCGCCTCCTGCAGTTCGAAACGACGCTCGAACTCGGACAATCGGAGAACCAAAGTCACAAGTTGAGTTCCAAACAGTATGGAGTAAAAAACAATCCGCGTTCTCGGTGAAGTCCAGCCTTGAACGGTGACAACGCCCTGAGCGACGATAAGCAAAAACGCCCCGAAGCATACATACCAATACCGCTGACCGTACTGAGGCCAGCCCGCTGAGGGATGCATCACATAGGCACACACGACCAGGAGTATGAAGAAAGCTGCCCAACGACTAGCGGCAGCTCTCATCGTCAGTAGTCCAACCACAAAAAGAGAGAAGAGCGGAACGCCGACATAGGGAAGGAGATCGACGTAAAACGATTTGACCGTATGAGTCAAAAACCAGGTGCTGAAGTTGGTGATGAGTGTCTGGCCCGTCGACCAGATACCCCCACCCATAGCAGGAGCAAGAGCGAAATCACGCTGCCATACAGAGAAAGCGGATATCGATAGTTCATCAATCTGAAGATAGTTGTAGAGAATAAGAAGGAGAAATCCCGGAAGAGTTCCACCGCACAAAGCTGCAAGTGCCTGAACTTTTTGCCCTCTCGGAGAGGCGAAACAGATTGCGCCTGCCAACGCCACAAATAGACACGCCGCGTCTAATTGGCGGGCCAGAAGCAGAGCCCCGACAGCGGCCCCCATGAGAAAACACCTCATCCGGCTGTACCTGGCGATATGCTGACTGACGAGCAACAAACAAAACGTAGCGATACTCAGCGCAAGTGGCTGAGGAAAAAAAGATGCCGCGTATGGATAAAAATACGGGCTCGTTCCAACTATCGCGAGAATTATCCACGCTATCCTGGTGCCGAAATGAAACTGAGTTAACCGAAAAACAAAAAACGCGGTCAGAGTAGAAAGCAATGGGTTAAGAAGCTGCGGAATCCCCATCCAGTAGGGGGCCGCCAGTAACGCGGCGAGAGCCGGGGGATATTTGGAAAAAACCTTTCCATCCCTCACAATCAACCATTTCTCGGAGATGATACTACTGTATGGAGTAGCGCTCCTCGAGAGTGCGCCATCGGCAAAGATCCCAGCCTGGAACATGACGCTCTGCTCATCCATGGAATATGGATACGAGTTGAAGAGAAATGTCGCGACGTAGGAAGCAAGCCCAAAGATCGCCACAAGCGCCAAGGCGAGCATGGTGGATTCTCGATGATTTCTCATAGTGTCATGTGGAAAAACCGTGAGCGAGTCGCAAACGCTCCGTATAATTTACAAAGGCCTCAATGTAACCGAAAGAGAGTTTCGAGGCGCTCTATCCGCCCTGACAACTGAGGGCCGGCACCGGCCCGACCTTGCCGCCGGGTTCCAAGGACTTCCGTACCAATCCGATACACCAAAAGGCCGTAGAGACCCTTTGCAGCTCTCGGAAGAGCACTGTCCCTTACCTCATTTGATGCCCTTAGGGCACAATGTGACTCATGAGACACCGACAAAGCGGAGGCAACGCATCCTCAGATCATCTTGAAGTTTCGACACAAATCCTTCTTCAACGTGAGAGACCAAGGGAAGTAAACCGGAGCGTCCCCTGCGAGCACTTTCCATGAACCGCTGGATTGATACAGGTTGAATGAGTTTTTCGTACCCCTCCAATCGATAGCTTCGATGATCATTAGAGATGAAAATAAATGGTGTTTTAAGAGCGATGCACGGGAGAGCGACGTGAAGCCTCGACGTGATAACGAGACCCGCTTGTTCGTAGATGCCAAGAGTTGACTCCACCCGAGCCAGGCGTTTATCAATGTTTCGTCCTACGCTTAGGTGGGTGACGCGTTCGCTAGTACGCCGTAACTCCCGAGGAAGCGAGAACCATAACATCGGATTGAAAGCGTTGTGCGGAAAGGGTCCGAACGGGTCAACGAACACTACCGTATCCGAGCGCGGTAGCCCCCGAGTCGGTAGCGTGAGGGTAAGACAGCCTGAAAAGAAGGAATCAACACCGATCGACCTGAAGGCCCGCGCGGTCGCCTCATCTCGGCATCCGATCGGCCCATTGCTATCATAATGTTTCTTGAATGACGCATCGACGCATCCGATGACAGAGCCGAGCCCCAATACCTTATCACAGAGGCCCTCCATAAATTTGCGAGTCCGATGCGGGCGCGCATGAAATGAAAGATACAGAGGGAGTATGTCTTTGTGCGGTGGCCAATACCGCGTGTTGTGCATGAACCAACCAGACATGATAGCACGAGTGCCTGATGGAACCTTGGCCTCAGAGATCCGCTCCCGGATGATGAGGGCATCGACTCTGGGAAGGTGCCGCGAGGCTGCATAGGATTGAATGTCATCCCCGAGGTTATCCCCAAAACCAGTAACAACAAGACCGAAACTCATATAAACCCGCCTAGCATCCGCCTCTCGAGTCGCGAACAAGCATGCTCTGAAAGATAGGATGCAATCTCCGTTACTTCTAGCCCTAAAACCGAGCGAGATTCTCGTCGAGAAAGTTCCACGGGGGGCGCTTCGTTGATTCCGGTACACACCAAGAGGCATGCAACTCGAGCACGGCGGGGGCATTACGGGTGGAGGGTGGTGGGGGGTGTGGGGGGGGGGGCGGTGCCTCCGGGCGATCCATCCCAAAAACGCCTATCGAAGAGTGCGGACGAAAGATTCCTCGATCCTTGCGCAACTTTTCGTACGCACTCTCGATACAGGTAACGCCGTCTACGCTTCAACTATGTATTCAGGAGTTTTGTTATGCATCATTCATTTATTCCCGGCTCGGTGTGGATCCTTACAAACGATGCCAGCTGCATCCCCGCTGGTTGCTATCGACTACAGAATGTGGAGGACCAATTTCTGGTCTTCTCAGTCGGCCCAGACATCTCATTTGGAGTCACCAAGGATTACTACGCACCTTTGCTGAGAAAGGTCCGCGCAAGAAGTGCGACGCCGACCTCACCGTCCTCCTTCCTTCGACGATACGCGAAGCTTATTCAGGCTCCGCCCGCAACACCCCTTCCGCTGTCAGCGATGACCTTCTGTGCGATGTCCCCGCACCTTCAAAGGAAGCTCTCCGCGCTCTGTCCCCCTGAGCTATTTTCATCGGGAGCAACCGTTCACTGAGAGTGCGGAGAAAATGAGCTGGTAGGTTGTTGGCGGGACAGTGCGTGAGTCTACCTGGCAGCGCATCAAAAGCCGCCAACTTAACCCCATGATTCTTATAAGGAAAATAAATTGGGTCGACCCAGAACGGCATTTCGAAAAGCAGATCCAAAAACCTGCGAAGACCGACCTCTGTTCTACATCTTAGAGGTACGAGAACCTTTCTCTTAATCTCGTATAAGTCTATAAAGACTGTCGTTTTTCGAGTTTTCAAGGAGTCCTGACCGATGAAAGTTGAGATGTTGATGCCGCAGATGGGAGAGTCTATTGCTGAAGCGACTATTTCCAAGTGGCGCAAGAAGGTGGGTGACAGCGTCGCCAAGGATGAAGTGATCCTTGAGATCTCAACTGACAAAGTAGACTCAGAGATCCCCGCTCCAGCGGCTGGTGTTATCGCCGAGCTCCTCTTCAACGAAGGAGATGTCGTGCCGGTGAAGACAAAGATTGCGATGATCGATACCGCAGGCGGCGCCGTCGCGTCCGCTCCAGCTACCAGTGGAAACGTGGCTGTTAAAGAAGCACCAGCTCCTCAAGCGGCACCAGTCGTTGAGGCTTGTCCCGCTCGAGTGGAGCCCGTCGTGGCTCACGCTGAGAGCGCCAAGTTTTATTCGCCACTCGTGAAGAGTTTGGCCGAGAAGCACGGCGTTCCCCTTGTGGAGCTCGACGCTCTCACGGGGTCAGGCCAAGGTGGTCGACTCACCAAGGAGGACCTTCTCAAGTATGTTGATTCCCGCTCCGCTCAGTCAGATTCCCGCTCCGCTCAGCCAGCGGCGGCACCTGCGGCTGCGCTGCAAGCCCCAGCGGTTAAGGCAGCTCCAAGTCCAGCCACCCCTTCCGGTGAATGGGGAGTCGACGGAACCCGCGTTGTCATGATGGACACGATGCGCCAAGCGATCGCTGACCACATGGTGAAGTCGAAGCACACGAGCCCGCACGTTTACTCAATCCAGGAGGTTGATGTAACAAACATCGCGAACTGGAGAGCGAAGCATAAGTCAGCGTTCGAGAAGGCAGAGGGCTTCAGCTTGAGCTTTACGCCGTTCTTCCTTGAGGCGACGGTGAAGGCTCTTGAGGCGTTCCCCTACGTCAACTGCTCACTCGACGGAAAGAAAATCGTTCTCAAAAAGCATGTAAACCTTGGGTGCGCGGTGGCGCTTGGCAACACGGGACTTATCGTTCCAGTTATTAAGAAAGCCGAGGAGAAGAACTTCGTTGGTATCGCTCGATCGTTAAACGATCTCGCGCAACGGGCCCGCAACAAGAAGCTCGTCCCAGATGATGTGGCTGGAGGGACTTTTACAGTCACGAATCCGGGCGTATTTGGAACTATTATCGGAACTCCGATTATTAACCAGCCTCAAGTGGCGATCCTCTGCCTCGGAGCGATTAAGAAACGTCCAGTTGTCATCGATGATATGATCGCCATCCGACAGATGTGCTACCTAACGCTCTCCTACGATCACCGTATCGTAGACGGCTCGCTTGGTGGTCAATTCCTCGCGTTCATCCGGGATTACCTGGAGAACTGGGACGCAAACCGAACGTTGTAATCAGATGAGAGTTATTAGCGGCTCCGCAAAGGGTCGTGCCCTCAAGGCTGTGCCGGGAGATTCAACGAGGCCGATACTCGATAGAGCTAAGGTGCCACTCTTCGATATCCTGCGCTCCTTCGTTCCGGACAAACAGATCCTCGATCTCTTTGGGGGCACTGGGCAGATCGGCATCGAGGCCCTCAGTCAAGGGGCAGGTCACTGCGTATTCTGTGACACGAACGCGCGCGCCATCGCCACGATAAAAGACAACCTCGCGACAACGGGGCTCTCGGAAAGAGCTGAGGTGCGACACACCGACGCCTTTGTGTACCTCAAGAACACATCGAAGGTCTTTGATCTCATCTTTGTCGCGCCTCCTCAGTACAAAGGAGTTTGGATCGAAGCGATGAGAATACTTTCGGAGCGCCCCCACCTTCTCGCTGACGATGGTAAGATCGTGGTCCAGATAGACCCTAAAGAATATGAGCCGCTCGACCTCGTGCCGTTTCACGAGGAGTCCCAACGAAAATACGGAAACACGCTTTTCTTGTTCTATTCGAAGAAGCTCGATAACTTTAAACTGACAGAGAAGGGTCGGTAAGCTCTTGCCACTTAAATAGGTCATCTGTTTGGAAACGGCCCAAAAATCCGCCCTCGCCCCAGAAGACATTCGGTAACCGTCGGTCTTTACTTTCAATGATGGAGCAACCATGCGCATGACCGTTCCCACACTCAGCACTTGGAAAGTAGCGGAAGGCACCCATAAACCGCTCGTTATGGTAACCACCTACGACTACACCTTCGCAAAGCTCGCTGAAGCGGCGGGTATCGATATCCTGTTAGTTGGGGACTCGCTCGGAATGGTGATTCAGGGGCAATCATCGACCCTTCCGGTTACACTGGAGGAGGTTATCTACCACACTCGATGCGTGAGCCGTGGGGCATCCAGGGCTCTCGTTGTCGCTGATATGCCCTTCCTTTCGTACCAAATCTCTGAGACCCACGCGATTGAGGCGGCGGGACGGCTCATCAAGGAGGGCGGAGCGGCTGCGGTTAAACTTGAAGGAGGAGAGAGCATTGCGCCTACCGTTCGACGCCTTGTCAACCTCGATATCCCCGTTATGGGTCACATCGGCATGACGCCCCAATCAATTCACCGGATGGGTGGCTACAAGGTACAGGGCCGAGCCTCAGCGACTGGCGCCGGCTCCGCCGACCATATCATGCGAGACGCAAAGGCGCTTGAGGACGCGGGGGCGTTCTGCGTCGTGATTGAGTGCGTGCCTCAGGACTTGGCGACAGCCATTACCAAGGAGCTCTCGATACCCACAATCGGCATCGGAGCGGGGACGGATTGTGATGGCCAAGTGCTCGTAAGCTATGATCTCCTTGGCTTTCAAACAAGCGAGCACAGGCCGAAATTTGTGAAGCAGTTCGCTCGGCTCGGCCAGGCCGTGATCGATGCGTTCGCGACCTATGCGGATGAGGTTCGAACAAAGACGTTTCCCTCATCGGCCGAGTGCTACGGGGACGATGGATCTACACCTGCCTTGTCCCGCGTAGATAAAAAATCGATCAGCAACGGCTAATACCGCGCCCAGGCCGTAGCATCTTTTCTCACACGAGGTCAGTGGCGGCCCGATGACTGTTGGTTGTGAGCACCTTGGGCGCGGAAAACGCTTTACAGCCCACGCACCATCGACTGGCGAGGGATCCTGCAACACGAGGCACTACGGGGCAGAAAAAAGGCTCGTATCTCCCGATCGGCCAATACGACGCCATGCGTTTCCGTCCTGAAGATACCGCCCGAGGGGACTTCCAGTTGGCACCAACACATCGGTCACACCGAACACTCGCACGAGGTGCTCGAAGACCTGTGGGTCTCGCACGCTCTGCAGGTAGGCTCGGTAGAGATCCGCCCCGAGGACAACGGTACGATCGTCGAACACCGCTCTGCGCTCGGGCCACATAAGACGAGTGATCGCCCCTCCCCAGTCCGGTGACGCGAGAATGACCCGTCCAGACGGAGCCTGGGCGGGAAACATCTCTTGTAGCCGTCTTTCATGGATCGGTCCTAGGTTGGGAGGAAGAACTCGCGATGGCACCAGTAGCATCACGATAAGACCAACGACCGCGATAACAAGGGAGCTTTTCAGTCCTGGCCAGCGCATACCCAATTCGCGTTCATCAACTCGTTGAAGCGCGCGTCTCGTCAACGCGGTCCAGGAAAGTTCCGGGAGTATTCTCTTGCCGCCAAAACACGCACCCCACAACGGTAAACAAGCAAGACTCGCGAAGGGCACCACTCGCACCGCCCACACCGCTTGGAGCACAAAAACGAGGGCGAGCGTCATTTCAAATATCCCTACACCTCGTCGAATAGATGAGCTGAAAAGGTAGCCCACACAGGGAATGAGCGCGAGCAAGATAAGAAGCCGCCCCTCCGATCGTTTAAAATCTAAGGGCAACCACTCTGTTGTAATCGCCCGAAGCGACGAGCTCCCTCCGAGGCTCCACATGCTCTCATACAGGTGGAAACCAAATGGATTGAATGATGAGGCGATGAGACAGACGATGAGAATAACGGCCACCTTTACGCTTTTTGCCCGTGCGTTGGCTCCCGCTATCACGAGAGATGCGATCACAACCCCGAGAACCACAAAACCGTAGACGAACGCTGGATGAGTGTTAGCCCAGACAACCGTCACGCCTCCAAGCACAAGGGCGTCCAGCCTGACCTCGCTCCAGGAGCGTTCGGTATGAGCAGCTAGCTTTAGACACCGCGCCACAAACAGCGAGAAGAAAACGATCGAGAAGAGTACCGGTCGAATAATCAGATGAACCTGACCGAGCTTAAACGCGAGGACGATACCCATGACAACGAGCAGCCACCCCTCCCCGGGACGTCGTAGTGAGTCCGCCGCGATACCGAAGTAGGCGACCAGATAGAGTCCCGCGACAAGCCCGTAGATCAGTGGCCAACCGCCCAATGATAGGAGCTCATAGAGCACAAGATCCCCGAACCACTGTTCATTAATCCAC
Source organism: Pseudomonadota bacterium (assembly GCA_027485595.1). Taxonomy (GTDB): domain Bacteria; phylum Bdellovibrionota_C; class UBA2361; order UBA2361; family OMII01; genus OMII01. The sequence continues at coordinate 9,904 of JAIXQT010000069.1, forward strand.
GGCCGGGGCACCCCTGGCGGCGAGTAGGAATTCGCGACGAGCGGGAGAGCTAAGAAGGGATCTATCCTCGGTAAAACGCCCGTCTTCGCTATGACCGAGCCGTTCGCGAGATGCCATCCCAGGCCAGGATCGTCAGCGATATGTTCGAAAGTGCCGTGGAAGAGCGAGAGGTACGCCACGAGAGCGAACATAAAAACGATAGGGAGCCTTCGAAGAGCTGATACCATCTCACCTGATCTCTCACGAATCAGGCAAGAACGCTACAGCGTGATGGTATCTAGATATTCCGGCACAAAGCTATTCCACCCCAGCTCCTCACCGAGTAGCGCGCTGAATTGGCGCGCCGAATCAGGCTCTCCGTGCACAACCGCCACTCGCCCAGGGGTTCCCGAGCATGAGCGACACCACCGCAGCAGCTCAGCTCGGTCGGCGTGCGCGCTCAGGCCACTCACCTCGCACACCTCGGCGTTTACCGGCACCTCATCTCCAAGAAGTCGCATCGTCTTGTTACCGCGCTTGAGCCAATCCCCACGCGAGCCAGGGGGCTGATACCCAACAAACATCACCGTGTTCCGTTTGTCTGACACCCGATGTTTAAGGTGATGAAGAATTCGTCCGCCGCTTAACATACCGCTCGCGGATATCAGGATCATCGGCTCCTCGATTGAGTTAAGCTTCATGGACTCCTCCTTCTCCCGAGTGAAGTACATTTTTGAGACCGTGAAAGGATGAGCTCCTTTTCGCAGCAACTCTTTCGAGCGCTCGTCATATTCATTCGAGTGGTGTCGATAAATCGCGGTCGCGTCCGACGCCATTGGACTATCGATAATCACCGGAATATCGGGGATTCGCTCCGCGGCTTTGAGCTCCCGAAGGTAGTATAGAAGCGTCTGCGTGCGCCCAACCGCAAAGCTCGGGATGATAACCACACCCCGCCGCCGATAGGTTCGATTGATGATATCGGCCATCTCATCCTGAAGAGCACTACCGTTATGAAGACGATTGCCGTAGGTAGATTCGATTAAAAGAAGATCCCCTAACTCAACGGGCTGAGGGTCAACGAGGATGGGCTCTCCATACCTGCCAACGTCCCCCGAAAACACTATCTTCTTTCCTCCGATCCATAAGGTGATGGCGCACGCGCCAAGAATGTGACCCATGAGTGACCACTGAGCCGTCACTCCGTCGACGACCGGTATACGTGTGTTGATCGGTCCGGGAGTGAGTAGCTCTAGAGCTGCCTTGGCCTCTTCCTCCGTGTACAGTGGCAGAGGGGGGTGATGCCGGGACTTCTTGTGTTTTGCTCGAAACGCAGACTCCTCTTCCTGAAGCCGGCCACTGTCGAGCAACAGCAGCTTAGCGAGATCGGCTGTTCCAGGGGACGCGAGAACCGGAGCTCTCAACCCGAGCTTGTAATATCGGGGTAGCATTCCGATGTGGTCAACATGCGCGTGGGTTAGAAGCACGGCTTGAATTGAGGCAGGATCAAAGTGAGGGGGAAGCCAATTTCGTTCTCGCCATGACCTCTCCCCCTGAAATATGCCGCAATCAACTAAGATTCGGGTGTTTCCATACGAAACGAGGTAGGTAGATCCTGTGACCGTACCAGCCGCGCCCAGAAATGTAATTCGAACATCCATACGCCCTCGCCACTACGGTTATCCCACTCAGGGGGCTGTGTACCATGAACACGCTCAGATAGCATGCGAAAACCCGCGACTGGAGTAGGTAGAAACCTTCGTGCTGGCTTTCAGGGGTCTTTGTTAGCCGCAGCCGCCTCAGAAGCTATTTTAAAATCCTCCTCATGCGGGCTAGACACCTCCCACAAGAGGCTGCGATTGTTAGGAGCGTGAGGTGACACGCCTCGTATTTACAGGAAAAGCTATGGCAGCAACCACAAAGAATACAAAATCTTCCAAGTATAAGCCGACGATCATTACCAAAGATGCGCTTACTTTTCTCGAGCGGTACATTAACAACCCATCCCCGACAGGCTTCGAGGCGAGCGGTCAAAAACTATGGCTCTCCTACCTCCAGCCGTTTGTGGACGAGACCCATGTAGACAACTACGGAACGGTGTACGGAGTCATTAATCCTGAGGCGAAATTTAAGGTCGTCATAGAGGCCCACGCTGATGAGATTTCATGGTTCGTCGCGTACATAACGGACAACGGTCTCATTCACGTTCGTCGAAACGGCGGAAGTGATCATCAGATAGCGCCCTCTAAGCGGGTAGATATTCACACCTCCAAGGGAATCGTCAAAGCGGTCTTCGGATGGCCGGCGATCCACACCCGATCAGATGGAAAGGAGGAGGCACCAAGCCTCAAGAACATATTTCTCGATGTAGGAGCGAAATCAAAGAAAGAGGTCGAGGAGATGGGCATCCACGTTGGATGCGTCATCACCTATGAAGACCAGTTCATGACGTTAAACGATCGATACTATGTTGGTCGAGCGCTCGATAACCGCATCGGTGGCTTCATGATCGCGGAGGTCGCCCGTCTTCTTAGACAGAACAAGAAAAAGCTCAATTATGGGCTCTACGTTGTAAACAGCGTTCAAGAGGAGGTCGGTCTGCGCGGCGCTGAGATGATTGCGCACACCATCCAACCGAACGCGGCGATCATAACAGATGTCTGCCACGACACATCAACGCCCATGATCAACAAGATCGTGGAGGGGGACACACGGTGTGGAGCCGGTCCCGTCCTAACGTACGGACCCGCAGTTCACAACAAACTTCTCGATCTGATTATCGACACGGCTACCAAGCACAAGATCGACTTTCAACGAGACTCCGTTTCACGCGCCACAGGAACTGATACAGACGCCTTCGCATATTCCAACGGCGGCATTCCATCCGCGCTCATCTCGCTGCCACTTCGATACATGCACACGACAGTTGAGATGGCCGAGATCAGAGATGTCGAGGGGGTAATCAAATTGATGTATAACACCCTGCTCACGCTCACGCCGAAATTTAACTTCAAGTACCTCTAGGGAAACCAGGCAAAACCCCACGTAAACGTGCTCGTAAACGTGAACGTGAACGTAACCGGGATAAAAACACCAACGTTTTCGGGTACGTTGACGTTTACGAGCACGCGCACGTTCACGTGTCGGCTTCCACAATTAAACTACTAGCAGCGTTTGCCTCGCTTCCCTTGAGACGATCGGATGGTATCACTTCGGGCTCCGCCCCTACGATATCGACCGAACCGCGAGGGTGTTCGACCGATACCTTCAGCTCACCCCGCACAATCAACGCGCTTTAGAGCGCTTCGCGATCGTGGCGAACGAGATTAAACCGGAGCACATTGGAGGATTCGAGAAATTTCCGAAGAAACAAAGAGAGACCGCACTGGGCTATACACTGCAATGTAAGCGAAAGGTCGACAACATCCTGCTCGAGGTGTTTGGAATTACTGAGGGTCACCTGGTAGGCAAGGGAGAGAACTCCGTCGCTCGCATCATGAAAACGTGAAAGCGCGCGGAGCGAACGTGTGTGTTCAACATTCTCGGTCATCTCTCGCGTTTCAACTGTGCTGTCGGAGATTTCTTCGGTAACGGCACTCAATTAAGCCTCGGTATCGGCGCTGCGTGCTGTCAACTGGAGATGCTCAAGCTTCCTCGTGATATCTCCAACCTCGTCACGTTGTGTAGAAGTCGTTTGCAAGAGGTCAGCCCTCTTGAAGTGGCGGGAGAAGAGACGCCTTTGCTCTGTTCTATTCTGAAGTCTCTCTCGGCCCTCTGCGACGCGAAGTGGCGAATATTCAAGAATCAGAGCTCGCGCAGAAGAGTCAAAGAAATCCAAGAGTTACTTGTCGCCATCGACCAGGGCTAAGGACTCGATTCTCACCGATCAATTCCTCATCAACGCAACTCTCACGAAATTCTAACAGACCTACTCAGCGTTGCCATGAGTCAAGCTACCAACTCGCATCAAATTCAGTTAGGTATAGCGGAGTCCACTTTATACTTTTCAGGTGTTGCAACGTATGTGGCTTGACCGCGCGATTAAATGGCTTCTTCCCCGAGAGGAACACTTCTACACCCTCCTTCAACGCGGCGCTCAATGCGCGAGAGACGCGAGCTCTCTTCTGGTGAAATGTATCGAGGAAACTGATCGCTCCAGCAGAGAGGTAACGATCAAGAAACTTAAAGATGTGGAGCACGAAGCGGACAGGGTTATCGTTGAGGTCTACCAGGAACTCAACCGCACTTTCGTAACTCCTCTCGATCGGTCCGACATATACAAACTGGGCTCTGAGCTCGAAAGCATCACAGACGCGATCTACTCCACGGCGTTTCAGATCATCGTCCACGCCATGGAAGATCTTCCAGCCGGCAGCCGAGAACTCGCGGTGTTGGTCGACCAGTGTTGTAACGAGATCTATCAGGCGGTAAGCCACCTCCAGAGCAAGACCAGCCACCTCGATATTCGCAAGCGCTGTAAAAACATTAAGAGCTTTGAGGACCAAGGAGACGTGATCTTTCGAACCCAGATTGCCGCAATGTTCAAGAATGAGTCAGACGCTATCCGCCTTCTCAAACACAAGGAGTTCCTTGAGGGACTCGAGGGAAGTCTCGATCTCTGTGACGATGTTGGAAACGTTCTCTCCACGGTGGTTATCAAGAACTCATAGGTGATATGTCAGCTTCAATGCTTCTTGGCCTTGTCATCGCGGTAGTGGTAGTCGCGCTCATATTCGACTTTATTAATGGGTTTCACGATACAGCAAACGCGATCGCCACGGTCGTTAGCACCGGAGTGCTCCCACTTCGAACTGCTATTTACCTCGCCGCAATCCTGAACTTTGTGGGAGCGCTTACCGGCACAGCGGTAGCGAGCACGATCGGAAAGGGAATCATCACGGCGAATACAATAACGTTAGTGGTTGTCTTCGCAGCGCTCATCGGCGCCATCTTCTGGAATCTCTTTACATGGTACTACGGCATCCCCTCATCAAGCTCCCACGCGATGGTTGGGGGATTAATCGGGGCCGGCCTCGCTCATAGCGGCGCCGCCTCTATTCAAGGCCCCGGATTGACCAAGATCGTGCTGAGCCTCGTAATGAGTCCGTTGCTCGGCATGGTGGTGGCGTTCACCGTCATGATCCTGCTGTACTGGGTCTTTCGCAGAGCTGCTCCGGTCGGGGTAGCGCCTCTTTTTCGTCGCCTTCAGATGCTATCGGCCGGTTTCATGGCGCTCTCGCACGGAAGCAACGATGCCCAGAAGACTATGGGAGTCATCACGATGTCTCTGGTCGCAGCCGGATATATGGCGATGCCGGAAACAGGGAAGCTCTCTGTCCCAACATGGGTCGTACTGGCGAGTGCGACGGCGATGGCTTTCGGCACGGCTGCTGGTGGCGTTCGAATCATCAAAACACTCGGCACGAAAATCATAGACCTACGGCCAGTTCATGGGTTTGCCGCCGAGACCGCGGCGGCATCAGTTATCTTTGCCGCTTCCCATTACGGACTCCCTGTTTCAACTACTCACTGTATCAGCGGATCGATCTTGGGAGTTGGCGCGAGCCAGAGCGTCTCAGCGGTACGATGGGGAATCACCACTCGAATCTTGTGGGCTTGGGTGCTCACGATCCCAATAAGTGCACTCAGCGCGTTCCTCGTCTATTGGCCAACGAGTTGGCTGACGGGAGCTCCGTAAGGTAGCAAGAGAGGGCCTGCCCCCAGAACTTCCCATATACCCAAAAGACTTGATTATTTCGCTGAATCCCCTACCCTACACCGATGCGAATATCCGAACTATCCAGCACTCTTGCGAATACCCCTGAGGCCACCATTCGATTTCAGCTTCCTAACGGAGAGCTCGCCCCAGCTCACGCTCACGTTACTGAGGTCGCCCGAATCAGCAAACGATTCATCGACTGCGGCGGGACCCTTCGAGAGGATTCGATGTGTCGGCTTCAAACGTGGGTCGCGGACGATTATGATCATCGCTTAACCGCCGGCAAACTGGCCAAGATCTTACAGAAAGCCCGGGAACTGCTGGGGGAGGAGGACCTGGAGATCGATGTCGAGCACGACATGGGATACGTGACTCAGTTTCCTCTGCAATCGATAACCCAACAAGGAACGGAACTCACTCTTAAGCTGGCGGGACGAAACACAGCGTGTCTCGCACCTGAGCTCTGCTGTCCGACACCTTCACAATCAACGATAGTTGGACTTGGAAGGAAGAGGTAACTCTCCCTCCTCGAGATAAGCCAAGGACTTCGCCATCTCCCGCTGAAGAATCTGCAACATCGTCGGCTGAGGACTTTACCGGCTGACCACGTGGTTACCGGTGATGGGGTTCACAGAATCACGTAGCACAACCGCGTTCGTTCACATGAACGTGTAGACGTAATATGTCTCTGCGGTTAGCCTTATGAGGGTTACTGGATTGGGGAAAACATCATGAAAATGACATGGCTCGCAACCGTCTCAGCTCTCGTAGCATGTGTGCTTGTAGACGCGGATACCTCAACAGCAGATCCGCGCCCATGTAGATTCGGATTCAAAGGCGTTTACGTCACCTGGGATAAAGATTCCTCCTCAGCAGGCACCGGTACCTTTGAAACCTCTCCAACCAGAGCATCGGTTCTTCCAAGCTTCACCTGGGAGGTCACCGGACAACCCCGGTCGGTGACTATCGGTCGAGACGAACCATTCAGCGGCGGAAACTCCATGAAGGGGTTTTACGGCCAGGCCGATGACGCCACTAACTTGAATATCCGAATCGAGCCCAACAACACCCCCGCCAAAAAGCCGATTCCTCACAGCGCCGTTCTCACCCTTCGATTCAACGGTAGCACACCAGCATCAGGCTGGGGATTCGCCGTGGTGGATATCGACGTTGACCAAGTTCGTGTGAGCGCTACCGACCGAAACGACAATCCGGTATCCGCCAGTGAGATCTCGCGGTGGTTTGTTCAAAAGTTCGACGCTAATCCAAGCACTGATGGAGTTAATATCCCCTCATGGGATCCCACTGACTCAGCGGTAATTGGATCCTCGAGCGAATCGAAAAGATTTCGAGAAACAGTGGAGGGCAACTTAGTCGACACCGAGGCTGCGTCGGCATGGTTCCAACCAGGGACCTCTATCAGCACCCTCACCTTTGAATATCAATCGTTGCAGGAGTACGCGACCCCGTCCTATCACGTGCTGTTGGCGGCGTGCGAAACGAACTATACCTCTCCCACCCCAACTCCCATCGCAACGCCGAGTGGAGACAGCGACGGAGATACTATCCCAGATATCATCGAGGGAACTGACGACAATGACAATGACCAACGCCCGAACTATCTCGATAGAGATAGTGATGGAGACTCAATCCCAGACTCCGTCGAGGGAACTGGAGATCCAGACGGTGATGGAATCCCGAATTTTGAGGATGGCGATTCAGACGGCGACAACGTGCCGGACCGTATTGAGGGCGATCCTGATGCGCCAGGTTCATATCCATCCCAAACAGACGACAATGGTGACGGCATGGATGACGGCGATAACGGCAGAATCTCCACGCTCTCGGATGAGGATAGTGACGGGACTCCCGATGTCACAGACTCAGACTCCGATAACGACGGCAAACCTGACGGGGAAGAGGCGTTTGACCTCGACGGAGATGGTACCAGTGACATCCCGCCATCGGGTGAAGACACCAACGAAAACGGGATAGACGATGCGTATGATGGGAAGATCTCCACTGATCAAATAAGCAAGGATTACATAGGAGAAGATGAGTCCCCCCTCTGTACAGCCTTAAATCTCACCAGCAGGCGAAAAGCGGTAAAAGCCCGCCTTTCGGCTCTTGCAGCCCGTGTGCCCGGCTTTAGCCGTCGGGCGATCGCGTGCGGAGGGGCGCAGATAAGTGGGATCGTTACCAAAGCGGCGAGCACTCGTCGCGCTTTTGAACGAGAGCTTGACTCGGCCTTTGAGAATGAGCAGCTCCTGTGCCCAGCCGACGTGTGTTCAGCCGCGTCAAAGACCCCTTCTAAGGCAAAGCTCAACGCCCTCGCTCTCAAGCTCTTTGGATACGCAAAACGAGCGAAACTAAACGCCACCAAGGTCTGCAAGCCTCAGCACAGCGGCGGCACTGATACCCGCCCTCAGACCGAGGATTACCTCTCAGCTCTGAAGAAGTCTATCTCTGACCTTCCGTCGAGCGTGAGCGATTGCGAGGGGTAATATGTTCGTGCTCAACGTGGAATCGAGCGGATAGTAATCGGGAGAGCGAGAAAAAACGTCTAAAAACCACCTCTCGCTCATTTCCACGAGAACGACCACGTCGGAACAACTCCACGAGCATTTTTTCGGGAGACGACTAATTGCAATCAGAGGAACTTCTCGGCGGTCGTGTTCGGTATAGGATCGTGACGGGTCTGCGGATTACAAAAGTCCGCATCCCCCTCGCTTCATCCACTCTGGCGTGAATTCGGCGATATTCGAGCGAATCATGTCAGAGAAATACCCGGGAGTAACGGGGTCGCAGAAAACTCGGGGATTAAAATTTTCAAGAATCTTAGGATTCTGCAGGATCCCTGATTTCGTCAGGAAATCCGATACGGTTTTCTTCACCTGAGAGAGGTCTATCGTTTGACCGTTACCATCGATAGCCCTCGCCGCAACGATCACCTTGATAAGGGACTTGTGGCACTGCGTTTCCGATCGTTCCCGAACTGGAGCTTGCCCGGCTCGAGAGACCTCGTACTCAAGGGTCTTGCCAAAATCGTTCGATGTCAGGAGGTGAATATCTGTATCGAGTCCGGCCGTTTTCAGCGCTCTTCGGATCCAGCTCTCAAAAAGAGTCATGTCTCGGCGAGGTACTCCGCAGAACTGTTCGGCAAGCCCGGAGGGCACGTACCCGCCAAGCGCGCACATTCCCCCGTTGTCATTGATATCTGCCAACGTCAAGGTGACGATCGGAGCGTACACATCCTCGATGCATAACCCCTGGCCACTTTGCGCCCCATCAAGAAGTTTCAGCGCATCTTCGGAAAATATCTCATCGTATCGGCCTGTAAGAGCCCTGTCCCGGACCGCCTCGTAAAACATCTTCGAGGAAAGATCCGCCGGAGAGTAGGAGTCTCTGGCTTTATCCCATACACCTTTGTGAAAAATGACCTGCTCAGCGAGGCATCCAACAGGAAGGGTCGCGAGCTCAGCGCGATAAAAACTTCTCCGCTGGGCAACATCGTCATAGGGACGCGCTCCAGACTGCTCGCTTATGTTAATTTGAATTCCTGAGCCATGCGCTGTAAGGGTTTGCTCATGGCGTTCAACATCCTCAATCGCGCGGGCGATGAGGTTCGGCATAAACCCCGAGCGAAGGTAATCGAGCTTGAGGTATGAACACCTATCAAGCTCATCCTCAAGCCGTTTGAGAGAGGCTAAACGCGCGTCGCTCAACTTGGAGGAGAGTACGCCATAATCGGCGTTTCTGCTCGAGAGAGGTCGCAGGTCGTCCCGTGTTAAAATAGCCATCACATCGTTGTAGTACTTGCCAAGGATTCGACGAACCTGCGGATCTTTGGCGGCAGCAACAGCGCCGTGGTATTCATGAAAATCGTTGGCTGGCCACCACGAATTAAAATTCTTAGGCGCCCCCGGCATCGACGCAAACACTCGATCAAGCGCGTGAGAGCCGAGACGGTGCGGATCGTGTAAGAGTAAGACCAGCTCTAAGACCTTGGTCTCATACGGCGTAAGTCCAAGTCGACCACCTTCATTCAGCGCGTGCACACTGTGAGCGGCGTGAATACAGTGATCAAAGCGCGTGAGATCGACGTGATTAAACAAGCGCGAGTGAGCGACGGTAGAGTGCGGAACCTCTCGAAGGTGCTGAAATAACTCGGTGGCGACGAGGGCCTTCCCCTCGGGAGAGAGCTTCTCGCTGAGCGTTCCTATCCACGCCTTATACGCCGTCCTGTCCTGGCTTAACCGCTGAACTTCCGCCGAGGGGAGAAGGAAATCTCTGAGTTGTGCGCTGACTTCAACCGCTGGATTTTGGGCCGCTTGCGGCCGCGATGATGAATCATCGTGAGATTTTTTACCTGCGTTTAATTTTTCTTTCGGGCCTGACATCTTATCTGTGGTGTCGGGTCAGATATTAAGGACTCGCCGCTTTGTGGAGAGCTTCGGGTCCTTGCTTCGCAGTTTTACACATTTCTCAGTTAACGCGTTGTAAAGACATCCCCTGCTCTGCTGAGACACAGAAAATATCAAGCGCTACCGTGAAATACGATTGCCGATTGATACAGGTTGCGGAGGAGTTAGTCAAATTTAAGTGGATTAAAATAGCCCTTCACATCGTATGTTCTTGGCCTTCACACCCCATGTGTATGTATAAAACCACCTCGCATCAACAATGACGGAATTGAATCGCCCTGAAACGAGAGCGCTTGCCCCGTATTTTCGGCCCTCCATACCTGAGTACCGGAGGCGAGAGGGGATGCTCTCTAGGGTGGGTTCACATAGCCACCCTACGGGCTCATCCGAAACCCAGCGCCGCGAACCAACCCCGGTCTTTAGCACCCCTAGGTGCAACGAATATCAGATTCGAACTGATACCTACTCTCAATCGACGGGCCTGCGCGCTTCTGCCTGACCGCCATCAATTTCTGCTTCGACATCTGATTTTGTTGTTTGATTAGGACTCTTTTAGAGTTACAACGGACTGCAGCGGTGGTTCAACGCATCGCTGAGAACCCCGCCTTCCATCCGCTTGAGCCGCAAACCGTCAAGTTGCACCATGCGAACAACGTCGGTGTTCGCAGCAATCGCAGAACCCTCATTACCCTTTTTCGAAGTTTTATTTCGGAGTTACGGATGAGCAACTTTGGCGGCAAGCAAGCCCATTTCGATCGGACCGTGAGATACCGTCCGCCAAACCCAAACCAAAAATGTCACTTCCCGCTCCGAGTACCAAAACAGTCGATCCCCCCAAATTATCCCTTTAACTCTGGTCCGGACCGCTCGACTATTCTGAAACGGTTAGGCGCGCGAACTGTTCAACCAACGCCCCCTCCACTCAAGAAAGAAAAGGCGCCTGAAGAGTTGCCCATCTTTAAACATAGAGCGGATATTGTTCGGTGCGCCCACGACGCGCAAAAGGTCTTGCTGATCGCAGAGACAGGTTCCGGAAAAACCACGACCGCTCCAGCTTTCATCAATGGCGAGGGTTTCAAGGTAACCGTCCTCGGCCCCCGCCGACTTCCCGCGAGTGAGCTCGCGGCGTTCGGAGCGCAAACAAGAAATGAGGAGATCGGGGAATCGATCGGATTCGCTCACGCGCTTGATCGCCAGGTTTCAAAAAAGTCAGAGATCGTGTACGCGACCGAGGGATATGAGCTCGCAAGACAGATTCATAACCCATTGTCAGACGATCAGGTTCTCATCTTTGATGAGTTCCATGAACGCACGGCGAACGCGGTGCTCCTGCTCGGATTCTACAAGATACGAGAAGCTCAAGGTTATCCGGTTCCTAAGATATGGGTCATGACCGCGACCCCAAACAAGGAGCAGATCGTCTCGTACCTTGGAGACCCGGCCGTGATCACCGTTGAAGGGCGTACATACTCGATCACCGAACTTGAAAAAGGCGCTTCGCCCTCGGCGGACGCGGTCCGTTTCCTCAATCAAGGAATCAACCCCTTAAGCTTCCACTATGGGGTTAAGGAGATCGAAAAGCACATCCTGGCGGTTCGCAAGGAGGCACCTGAAGGCAGTGAAATCCATCCTCTCCACAGCAAGATGGGACGGGAGGCACAACGGGCCGCTATTGAGCCTAAGCCGAACAAAGCCGTAGCTGCAACCAATACAGCTCAGACCAGCCTCACGCTCAAGGGGATGGGCGCCGTGATTATCACCGGCAAGATTCGCCGCCTTGTTCTTGATAACGAGGGCGTCCCGTCCCTCATCGTCGATGACATCTCTAAGGATGAGTACCGGCAGCAGATGGGGCGAGTAGGAAGAACCCAGGATGGTTTCGTAGTAAGCCACGGTAAACCTTACAACGAGCTGAAACCTCACGCTCCGTCTGAGATCCAAAACATGCCGCTTGAGACGTTGATTTTACGGTTGGGGGCTGCCCAGGTCCCGTTCAGAACCATCAATCGTTATCTGATAGACCAAGCTCCTGAGAACCATATCCAACTCGGCTACAAGGTCCTGCATGACCTCGGCCTTGCTGGGCCGCAGGGCCATATCACCGACCTCGGTCGAAAGGTGGCGCAACTCCCGGTTGATGCTCGCATGGGCAAACTTTTGATTAAGGCATCCGACTATCAACGCGACCATAAGGTGGAGATTCTCGAAGACGCCATCCGGATCGCGGCGGTTGTTGAGGCCGAGGGCATCCTCTCTGGCGATAGCAAACAATGGCATCGACTCGGCGGCAACGAGTCGATGTCAGACATGATCAAGCAAGCACTGGTGTTTCAGCGGGCGCACAACATGTCACCGGAGCAGAGAAACGCCATCGGCATCGACGAGGTCAACTACCAACGCGCTCGTGATATTGAGCGCATGGTTCGCCGGCGGATGCACCTCTCCGACGAGAATCCATTACCTGTCCCTGAACATGCGGACGAAACCCCGATACAGAAGACCCATCGAAGAGATTCAGAGGAGCTTCGTAGACGTTGGTTATCACGCGCGATAATTGACGCGCATGTCGACTCTGTGTTCCGATTCGTGCGTCGAAACGAAGCCGGGGATTACCTTTATAAGCCTTTGACCGGCGATAAGACCGCGGTGCTTCAGAAAGAGTCCGTGGTTGGGGGAGCCAAGCTTGTGGTTGGATCCAGATTCAACATCGGATTCTTTGATGACGTAGGCTTTCAGCGGATTCTACCCCTCCTTCTCAACACGCATCGAGTCGACGAGGATTTGGAGTGGCTTGAGGTGTCAACCCCTGGGCACCTCGCCTGGCAACACAAGGATGGGATCGCGCAAGCGTTTCACCAACCGAGAAAGAGAGAAAAGGGAATGATCAGTCGCGACTTTCGGGCTGGAAAGAGTTTCCGAAACGGCAAGCAGGGCTTCGGGAAGGGGCACGGATAGTCTTCGCTGAGTCGAAGGATACTCCTCGTGTGCCGCCCAGAAAGTTTTCGGTCCATCCTCCGGGTGGCCTTCGCGGCGCTTACAACGCTTGCCGCGTTGAAAAGTGGCCACCAAAAAGCTTACTGACTGAAAGGTGCGGAATATTGCTTAACGCCGCACTACTCTTGAAGCGGACCGACACGGAAGATCATATCATCAACCACATCTCCACGCTTGAGGTAGGGAGCAAGCTTACGAAGAAGATGTATCTTCATAAACGTCAGCTCCTGTGCCCACACCGGGTGAAGCACGCGAACGATCAGGGTTTTTCGAGAGATATAGTCCGGCTTAGAAACTTCAGCTAACTTCTCTCCTACGATCTTATCCCAATGAAGTACGAACTCGTACCGCTCTATTTTTTTATCTATCCCCTTGCCGGCGAGCGCTTTGGCCAAAATGCCTTTGATCAGGGTGAGATCGGTGGGCACGCCACTCCGACGGCGACGGTAGGGAAGTTGGCCATCCCTATCCTTGTGATGGTTGTAGGAATTATCGGAGGATGAGCGTGGAAGTGCGCCCCCGAGGAACTTATTTATCCTCTCCACGAGCCTGCTCCTTTTTCTCAAAGACAACAACAAGTTCATCTGAGCGCGCCATGCCGAGCTCGCTCCGCGCGGCCTTCTCCACTATCCGAGGATCGTTTTGAAGACCGTGAACCTGTCGCTTCAACGCTTGCACGTTCTCCTCCAAACGAGCATTCGCTCGTTGTTGGAGCTCAAGACTCTTAGCGAGAGAGTTTAATCGAGAGAACCCATCGTCTGAGAGAAACGAGAAAACGGCCGCGCATAACGCGAGTGCCAAAACGATGATGGGTGCGGTTATCCTCATGCCGCTAGCTTAAATCGAAAGGGGTTTTGGTGCCAGAAGGAATGGGGGGCATGAGATCCGGAGGGCCCGTGTCCACACGGGCCGGAATCCGCGTTGAATGGTCCGTGCACACCCGGCCCGTCAGGAGACGGGCCCTCCGGGGGGAATAAAACGAAGCTCTCCCCTTCCCCTCTCCCTTACCTTTACTTCCCATCGCCAACGGCGATAGACTCCCCCCTACCGGGTATCGGTCTAAACGCCCTTAACCCTCAATCATCTCAGGAGAATATAGACTATGAAGTCCAGCGCTATCGCGTCAGTAACAGCATACGAGTGTCTTGATTCCCGCGGCTTTCCTACAGTAGCGGCAACAGTAACCCTTCAAAACGGCGCCACAGGTTCCGCGATGGTCCCATCAGGAGCATCGACCGGTGAATATGAGGCCTTGGAGCTCCGCGATGGTGACTCAGAGCGCTACCTTGGAAAGGGAACGCTCAAGGCTGTCGAGAACATTAAGGAGAAGATCGCTCCTGTAGTCGCTGGGCACGACGCCCTCGATCAGACCGCTCTCGATCGCAAGCTCATCGACCTCGATGGAACTGAGACAAAGAGCCGCCTTGGAGCAAATGCCATCCTTGGTGTGAGCCTTGCGGCATCACATGCGGCAGCGAACTATTTGAACATCCCCCTCTTCCGATACATCGGCGGAGCGAACGCTCGCGAGCTTCCAGTTCCTCTTGTGAACGTTATTAACGGCGGTGCTCACGCGGCTAATACCCTCGACTTCCAAGAGTTCATGATCGTCCCACACGTTTCGACAACCTTCTTCGAGAACATTCGGTGCGCGTCGGAGGTTTTCCACGCTCTAAAGAAGAACCTCAAGAAGAAGGGACTCTCAACTGGAATCGGTGATGAGGGTGGATTCGCGCCAGATATCGCAAGCCCAACCGCGGCTCTCGACGCTCTTATTGAGTCGATCACCGACGCCGGCTACGAGCCAGGAAACCACGTCTCTATCGCTCTCGACGTGGCGGCGAGCGAACTCTACAACGATGAGAAGGGCAAGTACGTATTCAAGAAGAGCACCAAAGAGGAGTACACAGCGGCTGACATGGTCGAGATGTATGCTGGATGGGCCAAGAAATACCCACTCGTCAGCATCGAGGATGGACTCGATGAGAACGATTGGGACGGATGGCGCCTCGCAACTGAGAAGATCGGAGCGAACGTTCAACTCGTTGGAGACGATCTCTTCGTAACGAATGTGAAGCGTCTCGCTGATGGTATCGACCGCGGCATCGCTAACGCAATCCTGATCAAGCTCAATCAGATCGGAACGGTAACTGAGACCCTTGAGGCGATTAACCTCGCTCACAAGAACGGCTACCGCTCGGTCATGTCACACCGCTCGGGAGAGACTGAGGATACTTCTATCGCCGACCTCGCGGTTGCTATGGGATGTGGCCAGATCAAAACTGGATCGGTATGCCGAAGCGAGCGTACCGCCAAGTACAATCGCCTTCTCTGGATCGAGACATTCCTCGCTGGTTCGTCTATCTGCGAGAATCCGTTCAAGTGATAGCTTGGATTGTAACGCTCCTCGCGGCGATGGTTCATGTCGCCGCGTGGAGCACTCCAGGCTCGCCTCTGTGCGCGGCGCTCGGTTGGAGCGCTATAGTTCTCTTTATCTCCGCGCTCAGCATCCCCACAACTCGGCTCAAACGATTCTTCGTCGCGGGATGCCTCACCTACATCGGCGGCTTCTACTGGCTCTACTCCACCATCAAAGATTTTGGTGGATTCCCAACTCTAGCCGCTATCGCGATATTCCTTCTCTTCGTGGCGGGAAGCGCTATCCAGTTCGTGATATGGGCCTTCTCATTTCACCACCTCCCCTCATGGATGAGCACAGCGGGGCTTCGCGCCGCCGTGGCATGGCTCATTGCGCACCACTTCTGGATTAAGATCTTTCCCTGGGACTTCGGACATACCCAACTCGCCTTTACCCCCTTTGCCCAGGTCGCCCAACTGGGCGGCGTTACGGGAATAACCTTCCTGATGATGTGGGCCTCAGAGGTATTCGTCGCGCGAAAGACAACTACCCTCCTCGCCAAGACGGCGGCTATCCTTGCCCTCGGCGGTGGTCTCATGTTCGGCAAAGTGACCGAGCTCTCTTTTAACGACACGGGTACCTCACGAGGAGCCTCGCTCCAAACTTACCTCGTTCAAGGGAACGTTTCCCTTCACCACAAGCACGACGTGACGTACTTTACGGTCAATCGAGAACAATACCTGACCTTAAGCGCAAAGGCGCTCGGTCACTCAGGTCTCGATTCTCTCGTCGTTTGGCCTGAGTCCACTATCACCGATTTTGTTCCTGCCTCAACGCGAGACGCGACCACCTCAAAGGTCTTGCCGTTTCTCAACAACGGGTCGGCGTTCCTCGTTGGAGCGCTTACCTACTCCTCTCGAACGGACTATCACAACAGTTCAGTGCTGGTGCGTCCCGATGGGTCGGTAGCAGAGCCTTATCACAAGATGATCTTAATGCCGTTTGGGGAATACACTCCCCTCGCATCGCTCCTTCCGTTCCTCAAGGATATTAACGCGACCGCGGGTCAATTCACCGCAGGAGTCGCTCCAGCGGTTCTCTCATTTCCACTTTCGAGCGGCACTGAGGTGCGACTTTCCCCTCTGATCTGTTATGAAGATATCGTTCCATCGATCGCCCGAGACGCCGTCAACAAAGGGGCGCAGCTTCTGATCAATCAAACGAACGACGCGTGGTTCGGTGACACCGTGGCTCCGTACCAACACCATATCATCGCGGCTTTCCGAGCCATCGAGAACGACCGATACCTCCTTCGCTCAACGAATACCGGGCTCACCGCGGCGGTGGATCCCCTTGGACGCACTCTCGCCTCACTCTTGCCGTACACCGAGGGGATCTTGCCCATACAGGTCTCACTCCGAAGCACACAAACAATATTCTCTCACTTTCCGGTTCCAATCATATGGCTCATAGCAGCAGCGTTCGGTGTCATAGCGATTCTGCGTCGCGCGACCAAAAAGTAGCGACACCTTCCCGTTCGATTTGTGCTTTTGGTTTGATGAGGGCCAGCTAGCCCTTTGAAGCGCTGACCGTTTTGCATCCAGCGGGCATACGATTGGTGTGCATGTCGATCATCTTGATGACGATCCCCGCGCCGTCTATCTTAGGGCACGCCACAGAGTATCGTCGGGTATAAGTCGCATAGCGCCTACTGGCCGCAAAGGAGCGGGTGTTCGGGGGCAGAAGCATGCGCTCTCCCGGTTTCAATACCCCGTAAGCGCCATTTCCATACACCGCAATACTATTGAAATCTCTGTCCTGAGAATCGTTCTTCACCAGTATCTGACCATCCGGAACGCGCTCGCCTATGCAACCAAGCACTCCCAAGATGAGGAGTGTCACGGTAAAAGTTCTCATCACTATCTTAAGTGCCATACTGACTCGGCTGCGCATCTAGTCTCTATCAAACGCCGATATAGACGCGTTATCTCGATACATGTTCCTATCACAGTACTCGCCACATGCTTCGCTGAACTTTACGGAGATGGGAGCAACGACATCAAAGCATTCGATATCATTACATTTAGGCGCCCGACGGTCACAGTCGATCGAGAAGCGACCTCGGGGCTTGCTAGCATTTTGAGGCGACCAAATCCCGTCCACAAGCCGCGCCGAAGGAGGCCCATCCCGTATCCGTTCTTTTTTGCTTGGGTCGTGGCTATCCCCTACCGATAGGTCAGGTAAGCGGGTCGTGTAGTGGCACTGATGCACCTCGCGTTAGATAAACAATACAGTTGGAGATGTTCATTTTCACACTAGGGGTGAATGGGCGTCATACTGATAGGTATTTGAAAGGTGGCTGACGATGAACTCATACGTTGCGATAATCTCTCGGACGTTCTCTGCGATTCTTCTCGTGGTAACCACTCACTTCGCAACCGGATGCTCTCCTGTTTCTGGACCAGACAAATCCGCCGCTGGCCTCGTTCTTGGGGCCGGATGGGGTGCCGGAGCGGGTGCGGTAGTCGGCAATCAGGTCGCAACCTCCGGTGAAGGTATTCCCGTCGGCGCTGGCTTCGGGGCGATGGCGGGCCTACTCCATGGCATCGGATACGACCTTGAGGAGGGCAATCAATTGCGGCTCCAGCGGCAACTCGCCTCGCTCAACGTTCAAGCTGTAGCCAATCAACGATACCTTGAGCAGCTTCAACGCAACCTCGATACCACGCGGAGACCCGATCCGGTCGGCGGCGTCTACCAGGTATTCTTCGATGAGGACCAAACCAATATCCGGCCAGGAGCTATGACAAATCTTGAGGCTCTCGCGGAGTCACTTAAAGCGAGCGGCGCGTTTCGTGAGGTCCATGTCGCTGGCCACACGGACGACACAGGCAACACAAAGTACAACGAAACGCTCGCTGACGCTCGCGCGAAGACGGTAGGAACATACCTCTCCTCGATGGGCATCCCTGTAGTTCAGGTCCAGATGAAAGGATACGGCGCGACGAAGCCGGTCGCCACCAACTCTACGCCCGCTGGACGTCAATTCAACCGCCGTGTTGATGTGTACATCTCACGATAACCTCCGGAAATCTTGGGCGCTCGTATCCGCCATGTGATAGAGTAGGGCAAGAACTTCATAAAGGGATCACACCTATGCCATCCGCGTATATCGTCGACGCTGTCCGAACACCTCGCGCTCGCAGAAAGGGAAAGTTCTCGAAAGTACACGCTGTCGACCTGCTTACCTATCCTCTCAATGCCGTTGTCAATCGCAGTGGTGTTTCTCCAGAGCTTGTTGAGGACGTGCTCGTAGGATGCGTCACTCAAACGCAGGAGCAAGGGTGGTGTGTCGGACGAGCCGGCGTCCTCGCGGCCGGTTGGCCCATTACCGTGCCCGCGACGACCATCAATCGACTATGCGGTTCCGGACAACAAGCGGTTAACTTTGCCAGCGCCAGCGTTGAATCGGGCCACTACGATATCGTTGTGGCGGGAGGGCTCGAGCACATGACCCGCGTTCCAATGTTCTCAGACGCGGGGGGGGAAGAGAGTCCTCTTCTCAAACATCACCACCCCGACCTCGTCCAGCAGGGAATTGCCGCGGAGATTTTATCGCAAGAGTTCGGTATTAGCAGGACGGAGGCGGACGAATTCGCCTATCGCTCTCAGGTGAATGCCAAGAAAGCCCTGCTCGAGTCTCGATTCAAACGGAGCATGGTGCCTGTTCCCTACACCGATGAGCAGGGAACGGAACGAACGCTTGAGGTGGATGACAACCCTCGCGCGGACACGACGATCGAGGGACTTCAGGGCTTAAAGACCGTCTTCAAAGATGATGGAATTATCACGGCCGGGAACGCCTCAGCTATCGTCGATGGCGCGGCGGCCGTACTGATCGCGAGTGACAACGCGCTAAAGAAGCATTCTCTCACGCCACGAGCCCGTGTCGTAGCGCAGAGCGTCGTCGGCTCTCCACCCCGAGTGATGCTCACGGGACCTATCGAGGCGACACGACAGGTACTGAAGAAAGCAGGATTGATGGCTCACCACATCGACGTATGGGAGATCAATGAAGCGTTCGCACCCGTTCCACTACTCACGATCCGCGAAATTCGGATTGATCAAACCAAGGTGAACATAAACGGAGGTGGTATCTCGCTGGGACATCCACTGGGGGCCACGGGCGCCGTTCTCATCGGCATGGCGCTCGACGAGCTGGAGCGCTCCAACAAGAGGTACGCCCTCATCACCATGTGCATCGGTTTGGGCATGGGGATCGCGACGATCATTGAGAGAACCTAAAACCACAAAAAGCAAAGAACCCCGTAAAACCAGTTAGTTACCGAACTCAAGAATCAATTCATGGATTCACCTCAACCGGCCGATTATACTGAAACATGAAGAGGTTACCGCGGGATGCGAGCCGCGCATTTTTGTGCAACATGAGGCTTGAGGGAATGTAACCACCGGGGATTTTCGGGAAGGCTTTTACGTAATGCTACGCGCGTTGGAGATATTACTTCTGCAATTCATTGAGTGGTTCTACTCGCTCAGCCCCGCCGTGGGACTTGGAACACTCGGTGTTGCCGGCGTGACCGGAATCGTGGCGCAACTTCTCATTACAGGGAACTCAACTTTTGGAAAGACGATGCTGCCTGGACTTCTAGGGGTCTTCTTTCTCGCGGCGGAGAGTGCCCACTACGGTCGCCCTGAGTGGATGATCGCAACCATGCAACACTTTCAAGAATCCCTCCAAGCACCTCGGGCGAACCCACTGAAACCGATCCCGTTCATAGAGCCTTTGGTATCCTTGCTTATTGCGCCCGCGGCGACCCGTTCGATAGTAGAAGAGAGTCTGTTTGTGATTATCTTCGCGTACCTCGCTCTCGTCGCTCGACACAGTTGGATCGGCTACAAAACGACCGGTATCGTGCTGGGCGATATGTCGGTTGGCAGCATGCTCAAGGAGAAGCATCGTCGTCCGAATCGATCCCAGACCAATGAATTAGGATCTGGCGACCTCGCGACTACCCAGCAGATCGCAACCTGGACGAAATCATCTGGAAAACCGGGAGAAACCAACCTCTATGTCAGTGAGCTTCGAGGCTCTGAAGGGACCGCGTTCGCTCAATCGAAACTCGTGCTTCCGATCGAGGAGAGAAACCGACACGTTCTCGTAGTCGCTAAAACTGGTAGCGGTAAGACGACAAAATTTATCCATCCGATCGTGTATAATGACTGCCTCGACCCGCAACGATCTTGCATCATCATCGACTCAAAGCCGGATATGTGGAAGACCTTCGCGGCGATGACGCGGAAGTACAACCCGGCCAAAAAAATCCTTCTCTTTAATCCTCTCGACCTGGCGAGGTCGCTCAGCTGGAACATTCTGTCAAAGATCGATGATGACACGGACGCGAAATTGATCGCCAACACGATCATTATGGCGACCGACCAACCACAGGCTAAGTCAGACAGCCCATTCTTCCGAAACAACGCTCTCGCGATCCTCAACGGAATCATGGTGGGGCTCCTCCATGATCCGAAAGAGGTCCTCTCCATGCCACGAATCCACGAACTCGTTCAGTCGGGGATGAAGAATCTTTGTGACTGGCTTGAGCAGCATCCCCACGCTATTCGAAACACCCGTTCGTTCGTTGAGCTCGCGCGGTCGGGCTCTCAGAACGCCGACACGATTATGTCTGAGTTAAGTATGCGTTTGAGCGCGTGGGACCTTCCTGCTATCCGCGCTACTACTAGCGCCAATGAACTCGACATCGAGGACCTGATCGCCAAACCGACTCTGTTTATCGTGGAGCTTCGAGAGTCCGAGCTTGAAATGCTTCGACCTATGGCAAACGTGATCGTGGTGGAGATCCTCCGATTCCTCACGAAACGCGCTGAGCAACACAAAGGGGTAAAGCTTCCAAGACCAGTGGGAATCGTGATCGATGAGTTCGCGAGCGCGCTCGGTCGACTCCCTGATATCCATGTCAAACTCAACACCCTTCGTTCGCGTAACGTGAGCATCGTCGCCGCGATTCAGTCTACAGCACAGATTAAGGCGAACTACGGTGATGACGCTGACTCGGTGCTCGCGGGCTTCAGCACTAAGATCTTCATGCCGAACCTTGATCTCACAGACTCTGAGTGGGCGTCAAAGGAAAGCGGCCAGATGACCATCCGATTCAAGACCCAATCGGAAGGCGTCAACCGCAAACTGATTGAGGTATTCGCGAGCAGAAATGACAGCGTGCAAGAGCAGGTGCAACAACGCGCTGTCCTGACGCCTGATGAGATCGGCAAGCCCGCCGACAACATCTGTACATTCTTTATGCCTGGAACCCCGGTGTTTCAGGGACATCTCATTCCCTTCTACAAGATTCCTGAAATGCTCAAGCGCATGACGGAATTCAACGAGGATAACCAACTCGAACTTCGCGACACACCAATTGAGTACAAAGAGACCCTTCCAGAGCCTGGGGCCGCACCGGCTAGCGGCGCCAGTGGTGGTGGTGGTGGCAACGCTCTTCCAAATGGGATCACGAATACCGCCGGATGGAGTGACGCCCAAGTCATTCAAAAATTAGAAGAGGTGAAGAAGACACTCGACTGGGACAATACAACCGGAAGCGCGAGGAAATGGTGGGATGCATTCGAGAGCGAGAATAAGACCCGAATGCCCCTTGTTCTGCGGCTTGCAGAGGAACTACAGGTTCGCAAGGCGACCATCACAGAGTTCTTCCTAGCGTACGTCTACAGTAATACCGACAATATCCAGGCCAACCTCAGCTATCTCGATTACACCCGCCTCAAGAAGGAAGAGGAGAAGAAGAAGAAGGAGGCGGCCGCTAAAGCCGCTGGTGGAACGGACGAGCGGTGGTAGCAGCGCGCGTCGGGGGGCGAACTACCCGGCCCCCTCCAAAGCCCCCTCAATAGCCGCCACAACGCTTTTAGCGTCCGGCCCAACGTAGGAGCGCCATCGACCTATGAGGTGCCCATCTCGGTCGAGGAGAAACTTCTCAAAGTTCCATTTGACGCTCCCTCTGAGGTCCTTTGGCCCGTGTTCTGTGAGGAACTCAAAAAAAGGTTGCTTCGCTATTCCCTTCACTGAGCCCTTCGGCATCAAAGGAAACGTCACACCGTGATTAACACGACAGGTGGATTCTATCTCCGGATCAGACCCCGGCTCCTGTCCAAGGAAATCATTACTCGGAAACCCAACGACTATAAGTCCTTTTGTAGCGTACTTTTGATAGAGTTTCTCGAGGGCGTCATACTGCCGCGCGAATCCACACCGGGACGCCGTGTTCACAACCAAAATGACCTTACCCCGGTAAGGACTCAACTGAGCCCCAAAAAGCTCTGGGTCATCGAAGACAGAGACCTGAGCGTCCGGCTGTACCGACGTAGTTCCGCCATAAAGGTGAGTGAGTAATCCCATACATAGCCTCTCTTTACAAAAGCGCATCTCGCGAACGGCGGCCAAAATCATCAGCAGGCTCTACGTGAACAAGCACCTTAGCCACCGCAGGAAGAGCACTATGAATAGCCTCGCCAACGTTATGTGCGACCTCATGCCCGTGACGGATCGTTTCGTCTGGATTGCACAGTACATCTATATCAACGAAATATACGAAGCCAACCTTTCGTACTCCACATTTATGCGTCCCAAGCACTCCGGGAACACGGAGCGCTATCTCTCTAATCGACTGAGCGATCTCAGGTGCTGGCGCCGTATCGAGGAGCTCTGATAAGGCAGGGCGAAAAAGTATCAGGGCATTGATGGCGATAACAACCGCCGCAACGAGAGCGGCGATGTCATCCGCGATCTCAAAGCCAGGGCCGCCATAGATAGCCACAGAGATGCCGATAAAAGCGGCCGCGCTCGTGATCGCGTCAGCCCGGTGATGAAAGGAATCAGTCTTTATGGCGACACTGCCGATCCCTTCGGCCGCTCTTCCCACGTATCGAGCGAGGCCCTCCTTGATAATGACGACTCCCAAAAGCACCGCAAGGGTGAACGGGGCGGGTGCGTGATGCGGGGTTAGGATCTCCTGCACACTCTCAACCATAATGAGGACGGCAGCCCCAAAAAGCGTCAGTGAAACAACGGCGGCCGCGAGAGGCTCAAACTTTCCGTGACCATACGGGTGGTTTGTATCGGCAGGTTTCCCGGCCATGCGAACACCGAGCAGAACTACTATACTCGTGACAACATCAGCGGCTGACTCTATGGCGTCCGCTACGAGCGCGTATGAGTTCCCAACGACTCCAGCGATACCTTTAATGATGGCCAGACACGCGTTCACCGCCATACCAAGAAGGGTGCTACGCACCCCTACCGAACTGACGTGCTCAAGATGTGTGCGTCGCGGATCGTTCACCATGCCCCCTTTTAGCCGGTTTCCACTCGATT
This sequence comes from Pseudomonadota bacterium, assembly GCA_027485595.1. Classification (GTDB taxonomy): domain Bacteria; phylum Bdellovibrionota_C; class UBA2361; order UBA2361; family OMII01; genus OMII01. Next base: position 33,801 of record JAIXQT010000069.1, read on the forward strand.
CGGCAACGGCGATAGGTCGCGTGCCTAACGCTGAACCTGATTTTGAGTAACGTGCGCGAAAGCAGCTTCACCACCTGCTGGAGGCTCGCTGAACGCCGCTCTCGCTGGGTGGTGCTTTACGTTATCGCGCCCACTACATCATGTTACACCACCCTGCTAGCAGGGTGGTGTAACATAGTTCCGTCGTGAGCATTTTGAGGGTTTCGGCGAAACGAGGCGGAGACGACGAAAAAACCGGAGGTGTATCCACTGAGATACGTCGAGGATTTTTTCGTTGGCTCCAACGAAGTTGGAGTCAAACCATCGAAAGGCGCAACAGGAAATCATTTTACACCACCCTGCTAGTGCAGATCAGGGATCTGAGGAGGAGCCGCTTTACGATCAGAGCTCGTACTCAGGAACATAGCCAAGAGTTTCCGTTTCGAGGTCGAATCATTGAAGTGCTTAGTCAGGTCATCAAGCAGGCCACCGAACCCGGCCTGGTGAGCCCACAGCGACTGATACGCCGCCATGAGGCGTTCCCGATATTTTGGACCTCGGCTCTCGAGGTAGCTACAGATTCGAGCCTCACCTCCCTCGGGAGGTTCAACGCCCTCTTTGGCGCACTTTATGAGGGTGAAGAGCTCGCGCGCAGATGAGGAAACCTCGGGACCATACAGTCGCCCAGCGATATCCTCAAGTGCCTCACCTTGAACTCCCCGCTTTCGACACGAAAGCACGAGAGACTCGCCAAACTGACGACGATATGAGAGACCTATCTGATAGATCATCTCATCCATCCAATTAATATCCTGTGGGATGCGATCATTAATTCGCTCCTGCGACTGAGGGGTCAGGATTTCAACGACGCGCGCGGCGAGCTCCCCACCAGAGTGCGATTCGACAAAACCCCGCACCTCAATCGCTACCGAATGCGCGCTGTATCCCTCGAGGTGGAGAAGGGTCTCATTGATAAGGTCGAGGTCAGCGTGTAACTCCTTGAGCACATGTCGAAATGCACTATCTGGGTGGACGAGGTCGTAACATTCCTCGATAAGCTTTTGCGTATGCTTGTGCGCTCGGAGAATCTCCTGCAGCCCCTGAATATCGAGCGAGTCGAAACACTCCTGAACCCGAGCAAGGATATCGGGGTCGATTCCCTCCAGAAGCAGAGTCAGTTCAACGAACGAACCAATCGAGAGGGACAAACGAGCCGCCGCGACTTTCAAGTGAACGCGGAGCGAGTAGAACGCGTTATCATAGGCTCGCTCAAATGCCATAACCTTCAACGCGGGGCCCGAACATACCATACGTAAGGTCTCAAGCTCGAGTTGAGTCTCTCGCCTCATCGTCCCCAGCAACCGACGAACCTCTAAGACCTCTGGCTTGAGCAGAGCGCAGAGTGCCTCGAGCGCGACATCTTTGTCGCTACACCCTTCCGCGGCTTTTATGACATGATCAACAAGGTCGACGTAGAAAGCCCGCTTAAAACTCTCTCGAACGAAGATAACATCCTGGCCCGAAAGTTCCCGTAGTTGGCAAGCGCAGAGAGGCTCGTCATGAAGACGTTGCAAGAGGGTGGCGTTATCGAGCCCGCCAAACGATACCATCAGCAGGGAGAATCCATCAGGTGTCATGACCTCTGAGAGCGTCTTGCGCAGTGGCGTATGAGGCTCTGTCATGTCGAAGAAGACCCGTTCGAGCTCGTGAAGGGATTCCACCGGGAGGCCTGTCAACGATTCTCGCAAGAGACGATCCATCTCTTGAGGGGGGCGGTCCATATCGAGTATCTCACCAAGTCTTACGGCAAGGGCCTCTATCTGGGTGGAGGGAGTATAGTCATAGTCCCAGACGCCGGAACCAAACTCATCCGCTCGATACTGAGCAAGAAGATCGATGTTCAGCGGCCACCTGCCATTCCCGTCTAGGTAACGAGCGCACACCTCGGCGAATTCCGATGGGGATACCACCGCTCCCAGCTCAGAGAGTCGCTGCTCTAGAGCTTCCCGCATCGATATACCGAATAGACACAGATATGCCTTTTGGGTGGCGAGACATTCCCGAGGATTGAGAAAATCGACCGGTAGGAGCGCCTCGAAGATATCAAAGGATACAGCCAGTCGCTCATGAAACATAGTGGCCCGTTGGCGGGCGTCGAACAGGCTTAGGGATAGGAAGATAGTAGGCTCAAGCTCATACCCGTAGTACTCCCTCAGAGCTCTATTGGTGTCTAAGAAGCGCGTGTATGAGAGCGCGGCCACCCGCTCCCGTAGCTGGTGATACGCGACAAAGGATAGCGCCACCACGGAGTCGCTGTAGCGGAGCAATCGCGAGCGCTTGAAACGCCGTAAAAACGGACCGATTCCCTGAGTGAACTCTCTCTCGACCACATCTCTCGGATCGCCATAGAGATCATCAAGTCCTCCCCGATTCCTCGGCATCGAGATAATCTTGTGAATCTCCTCGGCTTCTCCGTGCGGGCTCCATCCACGAATAAGAGGGGCAAGACGCTCTACCTCAGCGGGGGCGAAGAGGCGCCGAACCTGAGCCTCAAGGGTCAACTCATTATCAGGTAGATGCTGCTCACCCAAATCCATGTAAAAACGCCTAACCAAGGCGAGCTCCTCGGTGCTTCGCCCCAAAAGGAGGTATCTCAAAGCTCGCAGCTGATCACGAGCGCGAAATGCCGTCGTTCGCTTATGTTCGCCCAGCTCCGACTTTCCGAGAGTTCGGCGGGTGCCTACCGAACTACTTGGGGAGGCTTGGTTGAGAACATTAAAAAGCTGACGAGCGAGGTCCTTATAGGGCAGCTTCAAAAACTCCTCTCGCAACGCAACAACCTGCGCCTCCGTGCACTCCAACACGATATCGAGAATACGATTAGCTTTGTCGGAATGACTGCCCTGGTAGACCTCCCACAGCTTCTTCGCGGTAGCTTCAACATCAAAACCAAACACTATCCTTTGCAAACGTTCCGCGTGTGAATGCCCAACTCGTTTGATAATTTGATTGTATATCTCCGGTCGCTCGCCTCTCTCTCTAATAAGGGCGTAGTAGTGCTCGGTAAAAAACGTATTCGCCCGTGAGATGATATCAAGAGACTCATGACATGAGCGTTCGGCAAGCGCGACGTTAAAGGCGCTGAGGTACACGTCGAGCTGCGTCTCCCTGTCGCACTGCGCCAACTTATACATTTGATGGGCGAGAGCCTCAGCGATCTCCTGACGCTCAGCCGACTGCGAGTCCCGCCGCCTGGCCGACTCTCGTGCATGAGGCTCGGCGACCGGTAACGGTCTGGATGCTATCTCCTGAAGGCGCTCTACACCCCCAGCGACCCGCAGAGGGCGATAGAACTGGTCGAATATTTCCCCCTCAAAAAAATATCTCGATTCATCTTTGTTTTCGGTCAGCGTGTCAGATGCGGCTTCCTGCTGCGCCACCGCTGGAGCAAGATCAACCCCCTCGTCGAGCTTTGCGCGTCGCTTGAGAATGATCTTTTTTCCGTCAGGTTTTGAGCCTTCCATGCGTCTCCACTTCCCCAAGACCGTCCCTTCTCCGTTCGTCACGGCTCATACCCCATGCAGTGCGCGCACGGGAGCGAGACAAACCTCTTAGGTGTACTCCATCTCAACCCAGGCACGTTCACGCCTGTCTTGGTCCGGATCTTCAACGATATCTCTTAGTACTATTCGGCCAAGTCGGGCATTTATTACATCGATTGAAGCGTTTTTTCCGTCCATATGGAGCGGATCCAAGAAATCCGGATGATACCTAAGCATGTGATCTAACACGGCTCTGTCATGTTCTGACTTCGCAATCATCGCCCAAACGTTCTTTCCGACCCACGCAAAGTCATTAACCCCCCAATCCATCAGCCGCTGAACGTAGTGTCCAACCGACAGGAGCTCCTCCGGCGCCGGAGGCCGCTCAAACTGGTAGGTGCCTTGGCTGTTACGCATGCGCTCGGCGACCCAGACGAGGTTCGCTACGAGCTGAGCTTCGCAATGTTTCGCAAGCACTCGTCGCTCAAGGGTAGAGTCGAGGTACGCCATCTTCATCGGGTGAACACGTCGAAGGAAGGCGTCGTCCAACTTACGGTTGAAGTTCTTAGTGAAGATGACGAGAAGATTGTTGATGTTACAGTCGACTGGTGGTCGAGACTCAAGGTGAATACGAGCGTCCTGAATCGGCCCAAGGAAGAAGGTGTCGATGTGCCCATCGACCTTGTCGATCTCATCGACGAGAAGAATAACGGGCTGACTCTGAGATTTGAGGAACGCTCGGGATAGGATGCCGAGGTTCATCAACTTGTCCTTTGCGCCTACCTCCTGGCCAGCCATCGACGAGGCGATAGCCAATGATGATGGAACCTCAATCAGGTGCTGCGTGTTCATGCCGTGATAGCAGCTCAGCACCATCAACTCGGCACCCGTAATCTTCGCGAGACACTTTGCGAGAAAGCTCTTTCCGCACCCAGATGGCCCCTCAAGTAAGATTGAACGGGTTCTATCGGATGGGGTCGTTAATAGCAATGCCATCTGCGTGGCGGTGAAGCGCGCGCACTGATAACCAACAGCTTGAAGACGACGAGAGAGCTCCTCTGGGTTCTCGAAATTGGTTAGTCCTATCTTCTCAGGCTTGTAGGCTTTGCCACGTCGCGCCTTATCCGGATCGTTTACAACGTCTTCCAACAGCCAGCGGCCTAGGCGCGCGTGAATCTGCTCTAACGGCGCGTTTCGATTATCTGGTACCAGGGGATCTGAGAAGTCCGGATGGTACCGCAACATCTGCTCAAAGATCGTGCGGTCGTGCTCAGATTTAGCGAGCATATAGAAGAGATTTCGGCCAACGAACGCGAAATCGATCAGATCCCAGTCCAGTAAGTTGGTGATGTAGTGGGCGGACTTCAACAGCTCTTCTGGCGCCGGAGGCCTCTCAAACGGGTATGAACCGTTTGATTCCCGCATAATATCAGCGACCCGAACTAAATTATCCGCAAGTTTCGGGCTGCAATAGGGCGCAAGCACACGACGCTCAATAGATGACTCCATGAACCTCATCCGCAACGGATGCACACGTCGCAACAATGCCTCGCTCAGCGGTCGCTCAAAGTTCTTAGTGAAGATAATGAAAAGATTATTGAGATTCGCGTCGATAGGAGGACGAGACTCAAGCCACACCCGAGCGTCCTGAATCGGCCCAAGGAAAAACGTATCAATCGCGACATCGACCTTATCGATCTCATCGATGAGAAGAATAACTGGCTTCGTTTGCGACGTGAGAAACGCCCGAGAGATGATCCCGAGATTCATCAGTTCC
>JAIXQT010000056.1 GCA_027485595.1 Pseudomonadota bacterium
GATGGCCGCTGATACCGTGATTATCTACGACCCGTGGTGGAATCCTGCCGTTGAGAGCCAGGCGGTCGATCGCGCTCACCGTATCGGTCAGAACAAGACCGTCTCGGTGTATCGATTGGTTACTGAAGATTCTGTTGAGCAGAAGATTATGGCGCTCAAAGAGAGGAAGTCGAAGCTCGTTGACGCGCTCGTCAATGAGAATGGACTCTCCACTCTCAAGCTCGCGAAGGCAGATCTCGAGAACCTCTTCAGTCCCCTTCCGGAGATCGAGTAAGCGCGCTTTCGACCCATATGATCTGCCCACGTGAACGTGCTCGTAAACGTGAACGTACCCGACAGCTCCGGCTCGTGCCGGATGAGAGCGCGGTGCGTAACACTGCGGTAAGGTCGCGACAACCAACGTGACTACATGCGCTCCAGACGACCTCTCGGATCGTGGGGACGTTCACTTTTACGAGTACGAGCACGTTCACGTCTGAATGTTCGTACAGGAGACCTAACTACCAGTAAGACAAGGAATTCGGCGTTAAGCTCTGCCGTGCACCCGTGGGGGCGAAAGAGGAGCAAATTTTCTAAGTTATTGAATCTTTTCCCCCTCTTTGGAGCGTCTTAGTTACATGGAAGCGATCTGGCGAACGGCATAAAACCCGTCCGTCGAGGGGGCCCAACCCGTCGATTTCATAGCATTGTTTGGTTTTCACTCGAATCGACGAAAAACAGCAAAGCTATAGAATTCAAGCGGTTAGAGCCTTCCTCGAGCGAGAGAGCTGTACAGGCGATTGACACGATTCCGGGTACTTGCGTGTAACCTCTTGTCATTGCTTGATTAGTAAGTTAATTGAATTTCGATCGATACCTTAAAGGGGAGAGCTCCTATATGGGCAATACACGTTACTGTTTAACTAAAGCTGACCTCGCTGACGCGATCTACGCTGCTATCGATATCGACAAGCAGAAGGCCGCGGACATCGTGGAGGATTACGTAGAGCTTATCAAAGAGGCTCTCGATAAAGAGGCTAAGGTGATGCTGTCAGGCTTCGGATGCTATGAGGTTAAGTCCAAGCCAGCTCGTCGCGGACGCAACCCTCAAACTCGCGAGACGATCATCCTCCGCGCCCGACGCGTTGTGAAATTCAAGCCGAGTCAGCTGCTCCGTCGCGCCATAAACGGCGAGAAGATATCTGACGACGAGATCGACAAAGAGTACTAAACCTACTACTGCCGTTCTGAACAAGGCGCGAGCTGGGAGAATTTCTCCCAGCTCGCTCTTTTTTTTGCGTGGTGCCGAATTACCCGTGTCTTTGAGCCAGGAGGTTTTTCGATGACGATGAAAATGCCGGCAAAACGCAAACCGATCTCCGCAGACGGTTTACGCGCTCCGCCCCGCGTCATCGTGAGCGATCCGGCCTCGTACGGTGGACCTAAGGATCTTCTTAGATAGCGTTCGCCAACACTACCGCCGCTCTCGAGAGCCCGCGACACGCCTACTATCTTGCGGCTTCGTAACTCTATATCCCTTGGAAAGTTTCAACACCTTCGTTGGATCTTTCTCATTCGCCAACAGGCGCAAGACATCGAGGGTCCCCCTACTCTGCCACGTTATACCGCTCGTAAGACTAGCGCGATCGCTTCGCATGAATGTGCCCGAGGCGACATCCAGCGAGCTCGGCAACTGAACCACCGGAAACTCAAACGTCCCGCGAAGCGCCCGGAGCTCCGATGACTTACGGTCTCTTCCCGATCCTCGAAGAGCGCCTAGCACAGGAGCTCCTGATGTCCACTCACGCGCGATAAAACCGTTAATAAACTTCGAGACATTCGATACCTCGCGACGTGTGCCCACTCTCGTAACGGCGGTCACACGATCAACCTTTCTCGTTTCGCGATTAGATAGAATCAATTCATCAACTCCATCTCCATCGACATCACCACAACCGATCACCTGTCGCAGATCGGACGCTTCAACGGAGAACGCTCCCCGAGAGCTTCCATGTAATGTTCTAAATCGAATATGCCGCCCCCTCATCACGGCGAGTGTATAGTGTCCGTCATCTCCAAAGCGGCATCCCGCAAGAACGATATCCCCGGAGGTGCCGAAGGAAACGCCTCTCGTCGCGCCGGAGCCGCTCAGCGTAATGCTCCACCGCAACGCGCCGTTCGATACCCCTACTCCGCCGTAATCCCATGCGCCATCTCCGTCATAGTCGGCGGGCGCGGGAAACCACCCCTCGACAGATTCCGAAATGACGCGTTGTGAGGAGCTCAAAACAGCGCGGAACACGATCCGATTCCCTCGCACACTATGACCCGTAACATCCGTAAGCCCATCGGCATCGAAGTCAAGTACCGCATCGCGACGAATCGTCACGATAATGGCGAGCGAAAACGAACTCTCGCCGCCATCTGACACGATCGTCTTTCCTTTTACCTCATGATCTCCGACCGCGAGCGGCGCAGGCACCTGAAATGAGAACGTTCCATCATCTTTAACGGCAGTGTCACCACCATGCACACCATCGATAAAGATCCTCACCCACGCCCCGGTGGGCGCGATCCCGGTAAGAATCAGCCGCGAATAACGTGTAACGCCACCGGCCGGCGGATCGAAGATCGGGGGTTGGATGGAGCCGATTCCTGGGTCAGGGGTTGAATTAAAGGACGGAGTACCTGAGGGCGTGGTTGTTGGTGTCGCCGTCGCTGTACCCGTGTGAGTCTCAGTAGGTGTAAAGGTCGGGGTATCGGTGGGCGTCAGGGTAAACGTAGCGGTGGGAGCCACGCCCCCCGTCTCCGTAGCAGTGGGCGTCACGGTCGGTGTCGAGCTCGGCGCTACAGATGGTGTTGGAGATTGGGTGGCCGTCCATGTTGGCGTTGGAGAGCCCGTGGGCGTGCCAGTCTCTGTCGCTATTGAGGTGGGGGTTCTTGTGTGCGTAGGGGTCGCCGATGGGGTCCCAGCAGCCGGTGTTGGCGTCGCAGTAGCCGAAGTAGTCGACAGAGATACCGTGCTTCGAATCGTCACGGAATTTCCCGCGCTCAGCGATCCTATATTCCACTGCATCGCCATACCGATATCGACGATGGAAGCTGAAACCGAATTCGTTAACGTGAGTGAGTTGCCATTATTTCGGAGCTGGGTGTACGTAACCGCGTCATACGCTGTTGGCGGGGTAACACCATCGAGACTCAAGCTACCCGAACCCACGGAGAGATCCGGATGGACACTCACCGTTCGTGTCGTCGCTTTCCAACTTCCGAATCCAAAGTCATTACCGAGGAGATTGGTATCCCCTCCATGAATCAACTGGAGAGACGTGATATTCGTTCCACCACTCGGCACCTCAATCGTCCACGATATATCGTAGAGCCTGTTGTTTGTGTCGAGAGCCACAAATTGCGTGACGACAGGATCCGTAGCGGTGGTTCCTAACCGATAGACGGTGGTTACGGTCGTACCGGAAGAGTTGTTGCTGACAGGGGTGACGAAGGTACCCGCTGTAAAAAACCGGCTCCGGAATTTCTTGGCGTTTCCGTCGTTAAATCCGATTATCACCCCGTTACTTGGGTCCGTACCTGTAAACAGCCACTGGTCGTGGATGACCCCTGACTCGTTACTGCGAAATCGAACTGCACCAAGATCATCAACCACGAGCTGCACATCGCCGGGGTTTGCGGTGCTACCGAGTGTCCGACTCGCCGCAAAGACATGCGCCGTGGAGAGCATGCTCCATAGAATCGCCACCATCAGCAGTTCTACACATCGGAAGCGGCAGGCATTCATCTTTCCATCTTCCAGAATAGAGGGATGTAACGGTACACGCCCCCTCTACTCTAAGATGCCTACCCATAGCAGGACGCCGCTCCCTTATTTCCTGGTACGGAGAACATGGACCACAGGGTGGTGAAGGTTAGTTGCTGTTGGCCCTTTCGATGTTTTGACTGCAACTTCACCGGATCCGCCTAAAAAATCTTGTCGTATCTCGGTGGATAGCCTCAGCTTTTGTTCGTATCTGCCTCGTTCCGTTTAAACCCGTACAAAGCTCAGGACGGAGCCATGGTGCACCGCCCTCCTAGAGTGGCGCACGAACCAAACAGATCTTCTGTGCGGCGTTATCACCATCGCGGCTACGGAACTGAAGGTCTAGTTGCAACTGCTGACCAGACCCCCACGAAAGAGGACCACTTCTGGCACCCGCTAAACAATCGGTGACGTTTACGGTAAATTGAAAGGTGTTAGATGAACTAGCGTCAACGTCCCCCTTGTTGTCCTGCAGACCATCAGCGCCGATGCTCAAATTGTCGTCACTCTCTTGGTAGGCACTCACGACACAATTTCCGGGTCCAGGTGAACCACCGCCAACGCCGGGCGTTGAAGGGGCGTTCGGAATATCGATCGTTATCAGTGAGTTTCCGAGATCGACGTATGCAGCCTCTCCCGCAGACGAAACACCGGGCCGCTGCGGCCGCCAACCAGTCAGCGTTACCGAGACAGTACCGCTGGAAGGAGCCAATATGCAGTTGTTCAGGGCCCCAAGTCGATTCGTTGTCACGTCGTAGTTAACCGTCTGCACAGGGTCGGCATTAACCGCGATCGTTTTGATCGCCGGAGTGCTTAAGAATACAAAGTTAAGTACGCCTGGGATCTGTCGCTCTCTTCCATCAGCTCCGGTAACCCGCTCGATGAAAGTATCTCCACCGGCGATAGCCGACGAGGAGGCTCGAGTCGCGAGCTGAAAATCCCCGGTGAAGCCCCTCTCGATCGTTCCGAGACCATCACCATCTGGATCGAACGATCCGCCTGCGACGCCAGGAAATGGAAGTCCGCTGTTAGGGGGAGCTTGTCCGGTTCCACCAGACGAACAATAGGTGAGCCCTCCACAATCGAGCTCGGTGGTCTCTCCAGCTCCGCCAGCTACCGCAATAGCGAGGGTTTGCGCGTTCCCCAACGCGGCGTCAATGAGCGTAGTCGAGAGGCCCGTCGAGTGGAGGTTGAGGCTTTGATCCATGTCCAATTTGAGGTTCGAGAAGACTCGGAACGAGTTCGCCGGTTGAGCAACCTCCGCGGCATCGTAGTTGTCGATCACCCCGTTGTTATTGTCATCAGCGTCGAGCGCCTCAACAAGACCGTCCTTATCAACATCAACCGAGGTAGCAGCGAGTGAGAACATAGCTTGCGCAACGCGGGCAGTGCTCGTTGCCGGCAGGCCGGTCGTACCAAGACCGATCGGAACAAAGTTCTTCGCGATACTCTTCTGGCTCGTATTCACAGAGGCCAGCGATACCGCTTTGCTCACGTAGACGAGACCGGTTTGAGAAAGACTCCCGAGCGTCTTGCCTGCCTTAAAGGATGTGTAGACCTGCGTCTTTGAACACGCTGTCGGCTTCTTGGCAGACCCTCGGCATTTGGACACAACGAGCTGCCCCGTTATCTTACCGCTCTTCAGGAGATACAGCCGAGCCGCCTTGCCCGGCGGAACGATCGAGAATGACTTTTTTACGATGATCACCGAGGACGATTTCCCGTCATCCGAGATAGCGAGCAGCTTCGTCCCCGAGGGCGGGAGCTTAGCCAACGTTCCTTGTATGGGCTTCTCCGCCGCGTATACAGAGGACACCGCACATAGAGAGAGGATCGTTCCTGCGATAATCTTGTTCATAGCGCCCCCAAAGTGAGATGACCATAAAAGTATGGTCAGCAAAGACGCAGGGAGGCAAGGTGATTTTTAGCTATGTCGAGCGTAGCGCAGTCCCCCTCTCTTTTCTCAGACGCTAGGGAAGCAAGGCAAAACCCCACGTTCACGTGTCGGCGTCCACAATTAAACTACTAGCAGGTTTTGCCTCGCTTCCCTGGGGAATAGTAGTTAGAGCGCAAACTACAGCAACAATTAATGAAGAGATGGAGAACACGAATGCCTCGGGGCATAAAAAAGCCTCAGAGGACTCTCACCCTCTGAGGCCTATCAGCTTGAAATCGCGCCGGACTACTTTGTCAGCCAGGCTGAGATCTTGTCCTTGATCGCTTTGCCAGTAAACCCAAACTTCTCGCAGAGAAGCTCACCAGGAGCGGATGCGCCGTAGTGATCGATTCCGATAGCGAGCAGGTCTCGGCCAAGCAGGTTACTCCACCCGATAGTCGTTCCCGCCTCAACAACAACCGTTGGAACTCCCTGTGGGAGCAGCGCGGACTTGAACGCCTCAGATTGTGCCTTGTAGAGCTCAACGCACGGCATGGAGATGACTCGAGTTGGGGTTCCCTCGGCCTCCAGCGCTTGCGCGGCTTCAACCGCGGCACCAACCTCCGATCCGGTAGCAACGAGCAGAAGCTTCGGTTGCGCTACGTCGTTAAGAGCGTAGGCCCCCTTCAACACATCATCTGGGCTAAAGGACGCGGACCGAGTGAGTGGCACAAGGTTCTGACGGCTGAAGAGTAGCGAAGCTGGTCCGTTCTTACGAGTAAGAGCGGCGTAGTAGCTCATCGCAACCTCAACCCCATCAGCAGGCCGGAATACATGCATGTTCGGAATAATCCGAAGGCTCATCGTGTGCTCAATCGGCTCGTGCGTTGGCCCATCCTCTCCAACCCAGAAACTGTCGTGGGTGAAGATGTAGAGCGCCTGAAGGTGCGAGATCGCTCCCACACGCATCGCGGGACGCATGTAATCTGAGAACACCAGGAACGTCGCGGTGTAGGGGATCCACGACTGGGTATATGCCAAGCCGTTTGAAGCGGACCCCATCGCGGCCTCTCGAACACCCCAGCGGATGTTCAAACCTCCATAGTTCTCGTGCTCGACATCCCCGCCACCGGAAACCGCCGTCTTTGTCGATGGATCAAGATCAGCGGAGCCTCCGATAAACGACGGAACGTGTTTTGAAATGATCTGGATAGCCTTACCCGAAAGGTTGCGAGTGGCGTCCTTTTTCGGCTCCTTGAACGCGGCGAGGAGCTCATCCTTAAGCTTCGGATCTATCGCGCGCGTGACTTGAGCGTCCAACTTCTTCGCGAGATCTCCATTCGCTGAGCGCCATGCCGAATACGTCGTATTCCACGCAGCCTGCCCCTGCACTTTCTTTTCAATGCTCGCGGCACAGAACGCCTTAACCTCATCGGGCACAAGGAACTGAGCGTCCTCCGGCCATCCAAGCTCACGCTTCGTCGCCTTAACCTCGTCTGGGCCAAGGGGTGCGCCGTGAACATCGTGAGTATTCTTCTTGTTCGGGCTTCCGAATCCAAGAACGGTGCGACAGCAAATGAGGCTCGGCTTACCCTTCTGGGAGGTCGCCTTGTCGAGAGCTGCGGCGACTGCCTTCATGTCGTGACCATCGATCGTCTGAACGAACCATCCGTACGACTCGAAACGCTTTGCCACATCCTCGGTGAAACATACCTCGGTCTCTCCAGCGAGCGATATCTTATTATCATCCCAGAGGTAGACGAGATTATCGAGCTGGAGATGTCCAGCCATCGAAGCGGCCTCCGCGGCCACACCTTCCATGAGGTCTCCATCGCTTACCAGCGAGAACACTCGGTAGTTGAAGATATCGTGACCATAACGAGCGGCCAGCATCTTGCCTGAGAGCGCAAGCCCCACACTGTTCGCCGCGCCCTGTCCGAGTGGGCCGGTGGTGCACTCCACACCCGGGGTGATTCCGAACTCAGGATGTCCTGGAGTAATGCTCTCCCACTGTCGGAAGCTCTGAAGCTGGCTCATCGGAAGGTCGTAACCGAAGAGATGGAGCATGGAGTAGAGCACCATACACCCATGGCCAGCCGACAGAACGAAACGATCGCGGTTGATCCATGTTGGGTCCTTTGGGTTAAAGCGAAGATAGTTCGCCCACAACACCGAGGTGAAATCAGCCGCGCCGAGCGGGAGTCCGGGATGCCCGCTGTTTGCCTTTTGAATGGCGTCAATCGAGAGGGTACGAACGGTATTCGCCAGCTTCTGAAGGTTTGCGAGATCAAGTGACATTACTAACATTCTCCTTTGTAAAATCGTTCCGTGTGCGCGGCGATGCGCTTACTTCCATTTAATCGAACATCCGAGGGGATGCACAAATTGTGGCTCAGGGGTTCTTCCCTCAAGAACCGCCTCGATAGCCTGCGAGAGATAATCCTTCGTGACACGAGAGGAGTCCCGCGGACTATCTTTAATGGTTCCTTTATAGGCGAGCTTGCCATCACGATCAAAGAGGTAGAATTCAGGGGTGCACGCCGCATCAAACGAACGAGCGACCTCCTGTGACTCGTCGTAAAGATACGGATACGGCAACGCGTGAGCGATCGCCTTCTCTTGCATCTTCTCGAAACTGTCCTCTGGATACTTCACAGCGTCGTTACTATTGATAACCAGGGTCTTCAAACCTTCCGGTTGAAACCTCTTCACAATAGCCATCAACATTTCCTCGCTTCCCTTCACGTAGGGACAGTGGTTGCACAGGAAAGCGACGAGTCCCGCCTTCGCGCCGGCAAGATACTGCGATCCGAGGCGACTCCCATCGACGTTTACGAGCTCAAATGAGGGCACATGTGCCCCAAGTGGAAAAGCGTTACTGATTGTATCTCTCTCCATACTCCGACCTCCGTGTAGAAACAGCGTTGCTAGTTACCGGGCAAAAATTCTCAGGAACAGCACCTAACTGACTACGCCGGCATCGATGCGGCGTGACGGGAATGCTTCTTGAGGAACGTTTTAACCTGCTCAGAGAACCACTCCGGATGCTCGATCATCGGAGCGTGTCCGCAATTCTTAATCGTCACTAACTGGGAGTTCGGGATGAGCTGATGGAACATCTCAGCGACCTCCATAGTGGTAACCTGATCATCCTCTCCCCACAGGAGGAGGGTCGGAACCTTAATTTCACCCAACAGATCCTTGAGATTGTCCTTCTTCGCGCTGCGAGCGGCATGAATGAGGTTAAGCACTCGCCCTCTATCCTCAAGGATTCGTACGATCTACATCACCGCTTCTTCAGTTACGAACTCGTGGTTCGCGAACACCTTGCGCATGTGCTCTTCGACGAATTCCCGTCCGGGACGGACAGGCAACGCATCTACCGAATGTTCATACAGGCCGCTGGTCGCTGTAAGAATAAGGCAGTCCACAAGCTGTGGCGCGGCGAAGTACGTCCGAAGCGCCACGTGACCTCCGAGGGAGTTTCCGCACAAGCTTACCGGAGCGAAACCTCGGCTATGAACGAAGTACTCCGCGTACATCGCAAGAGCTTTGACCTTAACCTCAGAGCGATGAGCAGTAAGAAGGGGAAGGCTCAGCGCGATAGTTTTGGAGTACTCAGCCATCAGCGGCTGAACAGTGTCCCAATTCGAGAGAGCTCCAAACAGTCCGTGAAGAAGAACAAGGTCAGGGCCTTTATCGCCCATCTCCACTGTCTTGAATGTCGGCTCCTGCTCGTTTGTGATCCACAGGGGTTCAGAGCTGCCAAGCTTCGGGAGGGAGTCTTTGATGAACTTGAAAATGCCTTTAGCCATCTGGGCCTAACTAACCGAGAACAAACGTTCTTACACTACTCTAGCTTTCTCGGATGAAGCGCACGCTCTACTCGCTAAGGCAACGTCGAGGTACAGCTCTTCTTGTATAGTATCCGGTAAAACCACATGATTCATAGTATAGACAGTGGGACCGTGTAAATACGGAGAGAAGTTAGGAGCTTATGAATGCCAGGCGATTGAGAGGTTCGGAGACTGATAATACCCCTCCATTTAACGGGCGCGCCTGCATCGCGCACCCGTAAGGCACTGGAATTAATAAGCTTTAAACCCCTTAGACATCAACCTCGATACGATGAGCGTTCTCCTGGATCATGCGATACCGATCTGAAGAATCTTTGCCCATCAAACTCTCCAGCATCGCCTCGACCTCAGCCACCTCATCGATGGTGATTTGAAGCAACTTCCGAGAGCGAGGATTGAGTGTCGTTTCCCAGAGGGTATCAGGGTTCATCTCTCCCAAACCTTTAAATCGGGTGATGTGAAGCTTGGATCGATTTCCCCTCTCTTTGAGCACCCTCTCCTTCTCTTCATCTGAGTACACCCAGACATCTTCCTCCTTGGAGCCACTGCCGAACTTGAGGCGATAGAGCGGAGAGATGCCAATATAGAGGTGCCCCGCCGCAACAAGGGGCCTGAGGAATCGAAAGAAAAACGCCATCAGAAGTGCGGAGATATGCATTCCGTCGGCATCGGCATCAGTAAGGATGATTACCTTCGAGTAACGAAGCTTATCGAGCCGAATATCTTTCCCCTGTCCGCAGCCAAGCGCTGACACAAGGTCGACCAGCTCCTTATTCTCCGCGATCTTCTGATTGCTGGTTGCGACGGAGTTTAGGATCTTTCCGCGAAGCGGCAGCACGGCTTGAATCGCACGATCGCGCCCCTGCTTAGCGCTTCCACCCGCGGAGTCTCCCTCTACGATGAAGAGCTCTGAATTATCAGGCTTCGTCGAGGAACAATCCGCCAACTTACCTGGCAGATTGAGCCGATGACTCACACCCACCTTTCGGCTCACACTCGCGGACGCGGAGCGAGCGGCGGCTCGGGCCTTAGCAGCGAGGGTAATCCGCTCAACGAGAGCGTTCGCCACACTCGGCTTCGAGTTGAGGACATTCTCAAACGTTCGAGTAAGCGCGTCGACGGGACTCTCGATCTCTGGGTTGTTCAAACGGTCTTTCGTCTGACCTTGGAATTGGAGCTGACTGACCGCGCCGGGAACACTCACAGAAAGGATTGCGACTAACCCCTCTCGAATATCCTCGCCAGTAAGCTTCACCCCCTTGGCAAGGTTGTGCACCGAGATGTAATTACGAAGAGCTTTCGCCAATCCGCTCTTAAATCCATCCTCGTGTGTACCACCGCCTTTGGTGTGGATACCGTTTACGTACGACAGGATGCGCTCCTGAGTGGCCTCAGTCCAACAGAACGCGACCTCGATCTTGATACCATTCGCTCGATCGAGATCGAAGCACTCGCCACCTATCGGAGGTTGATTCTCGTTTTCAATCGTGGACTTGAGAAAGGACTTGATTCCGTCCGGGTAAAAGAAGGTCTTTTCGGTGTCATCTTTTTGATTCTTGAAAACGATCTTCAATCCCTTGTAGAGGAACGACTTCTCTTCAATGATCTTTTCTACGCGGGCGGCGGAAAACTCGATCGTCTTGAATATCTCAGGATCGGGACGAAAGAAGATCTTCGTTCCCTTCTTGCGTGAGGCTCCAAGCTTTTTAATCGGCCCGTCCGTTTTGCCTCGAGAGAAGGTCTGCTTCCACTCAAAGCCATCTCGACAGACGATGGCCTCTAGTTTTTCAGAGAGCGCGTTAACCACGGAGGCTCCCACACCGTGGAGACCTCCCGCCGTGACATAGTTATGGTCACTAAACTTACCACCCGCATGAAGGGTCGTAAGGATTATCTCCAACGCTGGCTTCTTGAACTTAGGGTGAATGTCGACAGGAATACCGCGGCCGTTATCCTCGATTGTCACGCTCTCTCCATCCTTGTGAAGGGTGACCGTAATCGTGTCGGCGTGACCGTTCATCGCCTCGTCCACCGCATTATCGAGGATCTCCTTCACAAGATGATGCAGGCCTTGATGCC
>JAIXQT010000115.1 GCA_027485595.1 Pseudomonadota bacterium
ACGAAAAAATCCTCAACGTATCGCAGTGGATACGTCTCCGGTTTTTTCGTCGTCTCCGCCTCGTTTCGCCGAAACCCTCAAAATGCTCACGACGGAACCATTTTTCACCACCCTGCTAGAGGGGCTCAATAGCGACGAGAAGAGTTCCGCTCTGTACGATAGTCCCAACCGTGAGGCTCAAAGTAGAGACCTTTCCGGCTACCGATGCCCGAATCGGATGCTCCATCTTCATCGAGTCAAGTACGAGCAGGGTAGCGCCGTGCTCCACGATATCTCCCTCTTTCACGAGAACCGCGGCTACCTTCCCGGGGATCGTTGATCGAATCTCATTTGCCGAGTGCCCACCACGTACACCCACGCGGTCGCCGATAGCGGGCTCGCGAAGGACGACACTTCCGTTGCGTGTGTGGACCCAAAGGTCGTGCCCATCTCGGTAGAGAGATACGGACGTTGGGGGGCCACTATCGGGTGACAAGGTCGCAGTAGTTGAGACACCAGATGTGAATGGTCCCTCGGTGAACACGATTGTGTCTTGTCGATCGCCGACCGAGATAACGAAAGTGTTCCCGTCTCGCCGTGTCGAGCTCGTTATGGAAGATCCATGTTCGCTCGTCGTCCATGGATGGAGGATGATTGCGTCGGGCGCTTTCGCGGAGAGCCACGGGCTTTCTGCGATCCACTCGGATCTTGCCATGGCGCATCGGACCGCGGCAGCGATGATGTGAGCATCCCGCACGACAGACGCTACCTGGTCGCTTGAGGGAAGAAGCATCTTCGTTCCCTGTACGGTGTGGCGGAGCGTTTTGAACTCCTCGGTGCGAAGGAGGTGAAGGAGGAGACTTCGGTTGTTTCGTACGCCACTGAGGCGCGACCGCGACAGGACATCATCGAGCGCCTCGATCGCTCGTTCACGCGAGGGCCCGTACACGATAACTTTGCCGATGAGTGAATCGTAGTAGTGACTCACCTCTGAGCACGGCTCAACGCCCCTATCGACACGCACCATCGTGCCGCGCGCGGTTGGTTGTGGCACCTCGATATCAAGTACGATACCGGTGGCTGTTGTGAATCGTTCGGTGAACTCCTCAGCACACCACCGCGCCTCTATCGCATGCCCCTGAGGCTCCGGTGTGTGTGTGACACCACACTGCGCAAGGGTCTCGCCGGCGGCGATACGAAGCTGGAGCTCCACAAGGTCGAGCCCGGTGACGAGCTCCGTGACGGGATGCTCAACCTGAAGCCGTGTGTTCACCTCAAGGAAGTAGGGTGACCCATCCTGACCATAGAGGAACTCTACGGTGCCGAGGCTTGTGTACCCGGCCGCCCGCGCGAGGTTTGTCGCCGCCTCAAAGAGTTTCGCTTCGCTTCCCGGCACGAGATCTATAGCTGGCGCTTCCTCGATGATCTTTTGATTGCTTCTCTGAAGTGAGCAATCGCGAGTCCCCAGTGCCACCACGTTTCCGTGCGTGTCGCCTACGATCTGCACCTCGATGTGTCGAGCTGGTGTGATGCACTTCTCAACGAAGACCTCATCGCTTCCGAATGCTTTGAGCGATTCTCGCTGCGCGCTGTCGAGCTCCAGAGCGATATCGCTCTCAGGATTGATGAAGCGCATGCCGCGACCTCCACCTCCCGCTGCTGCTTTGAGGATAAGCGGGAATCCAACCGATTCACCGAACTTCGCGATGGCGCTCGCACGGTCGGCGGTGGAGCCAGGGGGGAGAATGAGTGTTGGAGATGTTGGGGCGTTTGCTTGGCGGGCTAACTCTTTGGCGGCGGTCTTGCTTCCGAGCTTCCGGATTGTTTCGCTTGTAGGGCCGATCCAGGTGAGTCCGGCGTCTCGCACGGCGGCGGCGAAGTCAGGATTCTCGGAGAGGAAACCGTATCCGGGATGGACGCTATCGGCTTTTGAGCGCCGCGCCGCGTCGAGGATCTTTTCAATTGAGAGATACGACTCCGGTGTGCCGATCGGTTCGGCGAAGGTCGCTTCACGAACGTGCGGCGCATGGGCGTCGACATCGGTATAGACCGCGACGGTCTCGATTCCAAGACGAGTACACGTCCGAATGATTCTTCGCGAAATCTCGCCGCGATTAGCGATGAGGACCCTGGTGATGACCCGCTTATCAGCCATGAGGCGTTACCTACATTCTAAAGGTGCCGAAGACCCGGTGCTCTTGCGGGGTGTCGAGATCCGCGAGCGAAAGAGCGAGGGAGAGGGCGCTCCGTGTCTCGTTCGGTGTGATAATGCCGTCATCCCAGAGGCGAGCCGTCGCGAAGAGCGCAGTCGTTTGCTCTTGGTAGTTCCCCTTAATCTTTTCGTGATAGGCCGCGAGCGCCGCCTCGTCTACGGTCTCTCCACGTCCTGCGGCGCTGTCACGTTTAACTTGGGTGAGAACGCCTGCCGCTTGGTCAGGCCCCATAACCCCGATCCTCGATTGTGGCCAGCTCCAGAGAAATCGTGGTTGATACGCTCGTCCACACATCGCGTAATTTCCCGCGCCGTACGAGTTTCCAACGATAACGGTGTACTTCGGAACGGAGGCGCACGCGACCGCGGTGACGAGCTTTGCGCCATCCTTCGCGATCCCTTTGTGCTCGTACTCCTTCCCAACCATGAACCCGACGATGTTTTGGAAGAATACGAGGGGAACGCGGCGTTGCTCGCACAGTTGAATAAAGTGCGCCGCTTTCAGCGCGCTCTCTGAGAACAGTATCCCATCGTTCGCTATCACGCCGACGGTGTATCCATCGATCCTTGCGAAGCCGCAGATGATCGTCTCGCCGTAGTTCGCCTTGAACTCATCCAGCTCGCTATCATCGATGATGCGGGCGAGGATCTCGCGGATTGGGAAGTACTGCTTCGGATCTGCCGGTATGAGGCCGGGGATCTCGTTGGCGTCAAAGCGCGGCGGGAGTGGTGTGGATCTCGTAAGTCGTTTCGGCGTGATGTTCGCAAGGGTCGCGACACTCTTTCTCGCCATGAGGAGCGCCTCGGCATCCGACTCGGCAAGGTGGTCCGTTACGCCGCTGATGCGGGAGTGGACATCGCCTCCACCAAGCTCCTCGGCGGTGACCTCTTGTCCGGTCGCGGCTTTCACCAGGGGTGGGCCTCCGAGGAAGATCATCCCCTGGTTGCGAACGATGATCGCCTCGTCGCTCATCGCTGGTACGTAGGCGCCGCCGGCGGTGCAGGAACCCATGACGACTGCGATTTGTGGAATCCCTCGGGCGCTCATCTGAGCTTGATTGAAGAAGAGCCTGCCGAAGTGCTCCCGGTCGGGGAATACCTGGTCCTGGAGGGGAAGGAAGGCCCCTCCGGAGTCGACGAGGTAGATACACGGGAGTTTGTTCTCGAGCGCTATCTCTTGCGCCCTGAGGTGCTTCTTGACGGTCATCGGAAAGTAGGTACCACCCTTCACGGTGGCGTCGTTGGCGATGATCATGCACGGAGCGCCTTCAACGATGCCAATACCGGTAATCATCCCTGAGCCCGGTCGCACGCCCTCGTAGAGGCCGGCGCCGGCGAGCTGAGCTACTTCGAGGAAGGTTGTGCCAGCATCGATGAGTGCCTCGATTCGTTGGCGAACGAAGAGCTTTCCACGGTCGCAGTGTTTCTTATAGGCCGGATCTGTGGGAAGTGGACGGGAGCTTGTTCGCTCCTTGATCAGCCGTTGAAGGTGCTCTTCGAAGGCCTTGGTGTTGGCCTCAAAGGAGGGGGTTACAGGGGGTCGAGAGCCTATCTGCATACTTAGCAGATTAGAAAACGCCGTATCACCCGTCAATCAGCTAAATACTTAGAATCAATGTAAAAGATAACCCTCACTTAGCTAGTTTCCGGTTCGCTGGAGGGGGTGTCTTGGGGTATACTTAGAGGACTCTTCGGCGTTGTAAAACACTATCAGATGAGCCGAAATCATACGGAAAACTAGGAGAGTTTTGTGAGTACCAAAGAATCTCGTGACGTGCCCCCAATTCGCACGGTCATTCGACCCCTTGTACCTCACCTAAAGCGGGGCACGTGCTACGTCATGTTCGCGTTCGAATTGGGAATGTCCGTCAACCTTGATAAGGCCGCGGAGAGCATTAAAGAGGGTGGGGTCGAGAGAACCCGGTTCCGACGTAATCGTCGCTCCCCTAAGTATTTCGATTACGATCCACCCCCTCTACGAATCTCCCAGGGGTGTCACCAGTTGAACGTCGCCAAGTTCTTCACCAAGCCCCAGGCTGAGCTTACGGTGTTCGATTTCGGAGCGTGCTCCGTTACCTATGCGGTCGATATCTCGGGCCCGGTCAGCCACCTGATCGAATTGAGCGAGGTTCTGTGTGACAACGCCGCTCTCCTCGCTGACGCCCGCGAGCGTGTGCGACAATTCGTCGATCAGGCGAAGGATGCGATTCAGAGGCCCGGCCTTGGCGATACGTTCGAGGATTTCGCGGTGTTTCATTTCGAGGAATTCGAGGGAGATCTTAAGGCAAAGGACATCCTTGACGCGTTCCCGGTTGAGTTCGCACGCCTTCTCCGCGCGGAGAGCGGAGACCTTGGAGACGAGGAGGTTCGTGACGCTCTCGGCATCCGGACCTCATACGGCAACTCTGATATCGCCGTGATGGACTGGAACAGCTCCCTCTTCTTCGGTTCGAACGTGGAGGATGTGGTCGCGGTTCTTGATTTCTGTAACGTTGAGCTTCTTGAGATGCGCTTCCTCGATGAGCAGCTCGATGCGTATCTTGAACGAGCGTACGATGTGTTAACCAAAGGTAAAAAGGGCGAGGCGGACCTTCGCAAGGTCGCTCGGCTTCAGGTCGATTCGGCGATTCTGTATGAGGCTGTTGAGAATGCGCTCAAGCTCTTGGGAGATCAGTACCTGGCGCGGGTGTATTCGCTCGCCTCAAGCCGATTCCATCTTCCAGAGTGGCACTCCAGTATTCGTCGTAAGCTCGACACCCTCGACAGCATCTATCAGAAGCTCTCGGACCAGTCGGCGCAACGACGCTCCGAGACCCTTGAGTGGGTTATTATCATCCTGATTATGGGTGAGATTATCTTGAGCCTCTCGGAGCGATTTTGGTAACTACAACCTTGTTTACCGCGGATGAATTTGGTTTATTCCCTGGGTGCGGTTCATCTCTCTCTCCTCAGGCAGCAAAGCAAACAGTACCTTCGTTGAAGCGGCGGAGCAGCGTATCCTTATCGACTGCGGACTCTCGGGTAAAAAGGCCGAGGAGCGTCTTGCTGAGCACGGTATCGATCCAGCGACGATAACGTCTATCCTCGTTACGCACGAACACTCCGATCATATTCATGGCGTTCCAACTTTGAGCCGTCGATACGGGATGACGGTGTACGCGAACGAGGGAACGATGGAGTTCGTCTCGAAGCCAAAGCGCCGGGAGGTGTTCACAACCGGGCGGGACTTCTCTATCGGGGGAGTTGAGATTACCCCGTTCAGCATCGCGCATGACGCCGTCGACCCCGTTGGGTTCGTTCTGCGGGCCGAGGGGCTTAAGCTATCTGTCGTTACCGATCTTGGGCGGGTCACGACCCTGGTTCAGGAGCACGTTCGCGGTTCAAACGCGATTATCATCGAATCGAATCACGACCAGGAGATGCTTCAAGGGTGTAGCTACACCTGGGAGCTCAAACAACGGATCTCCTCGACCCACGGGCATCTGTGCAACGAAGCCGCGGGGCAGCTTATCGAGGACATTATGCACCCCGAGCTCTTCCATATCGTTTTGGGGCACTTAAGTGAGAATAGTAACACCCCGACGCTTGCCCTCGAGTGCATGCGCCGCTACCTGGAACGGTGTACCGACCGGAGCCAGGGCTTAAGAACCCTTCTGTGCGGAAATGTTTACGAGAGTTTACCGAGCCTTTGCCTTGATGAACCACACCAAGGCAGGGTAATTATCGCAGCATGATTGAACGTTACACCCACCCCGAGATGGCGGCGCTTTGGACAGATGATGCCCGCTATCAGATCTGGCTCGATATCGAGCGTTACGCGTTGGAAGGTCTCGTAAAGGTCGGCAAGGCTCCGGCTGAGGCGCTTCACGCATACAACGAGAAAGCGAAGTTCTCATCCGAGCGAGTGCTCGAGATCGAGAAAGAGGTTAAGCACGACGTGATCGCGTTCCTGACGAACGTGGCGGAGTACGTTGGGCCGCTCTCTCGATACGTGCATCGGGGAATGACCTCAAGTGACGTCGTCGATACCTGCCTCGCGGTTCAGATGCGACGGGCAGGTCTGCTCATCAAAAAGGATGTAGAGGGATTGATGGCAACGCTCAAGGAGCGAGCTCGTGAGTTTGCGCACGTTCCAACGATCGGTCGCTCACACGGTATTCACGCTGAGCCGACCACCTTCGGCATTAAGCTCGCGGGGTGGTACGCGGAGATGAAGCGGCACCTCAAGCGACTTGACCTTGCGATCGAGGATATCTCGGTTGGAAAGCTCTCCGGCGCGGTGGGTACCTACGCCGGAATCGACCCGAGCGTTGAGGCGCTCGTGATGGAGAAGCTTGAACTTACCGGCGAGACGGTCGCCACCCAGGTTGTCTCTCGTGATCGTCACGCGAACTACATGGCGTGCCTTGCTGGTATCGCTGGCTCTATTGATCGCTTCTCGGTTGAAATTCGACACCTGCAACGCACCGAGGTGCGTGAGGCGATGGAGGGGTTCACTCCGGGGCAAAAGGGATCGTCCGCGATGCCGCACAAGCGTAATCCTATTTTGACTGAGAATCTTTGCGGTCTCGCGCGTCTCGTTCGTTCGTACGCGCAGGCGTGCTTTGAGAACGTAGCACTCTGGCACGAGCGTGATATCAGCCACTCGTCAGTTGAGCGTGTCGCTGTTCCAGACGCGACGATTGCACTCGATTTCATGCTTCGGCGATTCACGGGTGTTGTCAAGAACCTCGTGGTGTTCCCTGAGAAGATGATGGAGAACCTTGAGCTCACTCGGGGAACGGTGTTCTCCGGACATCTTCTTCTTGCGCTTGTCGATAAGGGGATGAGCCGAGAGGACGCCTACAAGCTCGTGCAGCAACACGCGCTCGCGGCCTTTGATGGTGGCGCTCCGCTTCAGGAGCGGGTTATCGCCGATCCGGCTGTGTCCAAGGTGATGACCAAGGAGGAGATCGGCGAGGTGTTCAGTTTGGCGCGACATCTGAAGGAAGTTGATAGGATCGTCGACAGGGCGTTGGTATAAGATACGAAGGGAGATGGTGCTATGCGATTTCAGGTGCTCGTTCGACTCAAAGGTGGCGTTCTCGATGTTCAGGGGAAGGCGATAGAGACCGGACTCAAAGACAAGAAATTTAACGCCTTCAAAAACATTCGGGTTGGTCGTGTGATCGAGCTCGATGTTGATGGGGTTTCAGCGACCGAGGCTCGCGCCCAGGTGGAAGAGGTATGTAAGCTCCTCCTCGCCAACCCAGTTATCGAGCAGTACGAGATTAAGGAGGCCTAGTGCGAGTCGCCGTCGTCGTCTTCCCAGGTACGAATTGTGACCAGGACGTGGTGCACGTCTCCGGTAAGCTTCTCAACGCCGAGGCCTTTCCGGTGTGGCATCGGGATACCGATCTGCAGAAGCCTGACCTCGTCGTGCTGCCCGGTGGGTTTTCGTACGGGGATTACCTTCGCACCGGGGCGCTCGCGAAGCTCTCGCCAGTGATGCAGGCGGTGAAGGAGTTCGCTGGTCGTGGTGGAAAGGTGCTTGGTATCTGTAACGGATTTCAAATCCTATGCGAGTCGGGGCTCCTTCCGGGGGCGCTCCTTGAGAACGTTGGGCAGCGGTTCCTCTCACGGTTCGTTCATATCAAAACCGAAAAGTCGGTAGGGTTCTTTACGAGTGGGATGGAAGCGGGGAAGGTGATTACCTGCCCGATCGCTCACTTTCAGGGGAACTACTACGCAGACCCAGCGACCCTGGCTGAGCTCGAGGCGAATGGGCAGGTGGTGTTCCGTTATAGTGATGCATCTGGCGCTGTCTCTGCGGCTGACCGGTCATCAAACGTGAACGGATCGTGTAATGCTATCGCTGGCGTGTGCAACAAGGAGGGAAATGTGGTTGGTCTCATGCCGCATCCTGAGCGCGCCGTTGAGTCCCTTACCGGTTTTGTCGGTGGGGATACGGGGTTGGAGCCGTTTCGGCGGGTTGTGGGGGCGTAGGGGGCCCGGGAAGATCCGGAGGGCCCGTCTCCTGACGGGCCGGAATCCGCAATGAAACGTTCGTGCATAACCGGCCCGTGTGGACACGGGCCCTCCGGGTGTTGCGAAAGGCCTGCCCTTTCTGAATCCTCCCTCACAATTTCGTTGTCACCGTCGAGATATTCGATATCGTACCCGCTCTGCCCCTACACGGAGGACTATGAACAGCCTGACCAAGATCGCCGATCTCTCAGTTGATGACCTTAACGCCATCGTAGGATTGGCGGAGCGGTATCGCGTACAGCGTGTGAATGGGGACGTTGGGGACAAGCCGCTCAATGGACGTTTTGTGGCTCTCGTGTTCGAGAAGCCCTCGCTGCGAACGAAGGTGAGCTTTGAGGTGGCCACCGTCTCGTTGGGCGGTCATCCTGTATTCCTCTCAAGTGGGCAGATCTTCGCTAGTGGCGACAATCAGTCGGGGCGGGAGTCGATCCCCGATATCGGCCGGAATCTTGAGCGGTTCTGTGACATCATCGTAGCTCGCGTTTATAAACACGCGACGATCGCAACGTTGCGGTCGGTTATTCAAGCTCCGATTATTAACGCTCTGTGTGACCAGCATCACCCGTGTCAGGCTATCGCTGACGTGTTGACGATGGAGCGATTGGCCCCAAGAGGCCCACGAAGGCTCAAGATATCCTACATCGGCGATGGGAATAACGTCGCGACCTCCCTCGTTCAGGCATGCGTGATGCGTGGGCACGACGTCGTTGTGGCCAGCCCGCGTGGATATGAGGTTCCCCTTGAGGAACAGCGGGTGGCCGACTCGCTTCGGGTCTCAAAGGACCAGTCGATAGAATTTATTGCCGATCCCGTCGAGGCGGTCTGTGGAGCTGATATCGTCTACACCGATACCTTTGTGTCTATGGGACAGGAGCATGAAAAGGCCCTGCGGGCAGAGGCATTTCAGGGCTATCAGGTTGATGGGGCCCTCATGTCCAACGCCCCCTCCCACGTCAAGTTCATGCACTGTCTCCCCGCGCACCGAGGGGAGGAGGTAACGGATGAGGTGATGGATGGCCCCCAATCGGTTGTTTTTGATCAGGCCGAGAGCCGCCTGCACGTCGCCAAGGCCGTTTTGGCGTGGTCTTTGACCCTTTAGGCTGCCCCCTTTCGAGGTCGGACGCTACGCAGTCCTACCCAAACCAAGACAAGAGCGGCGCACCCAAGACCAATCAGGGGCAAGACGCTTTTGGTGACGCGCGTGTCGCGGACAAGCTCTCCGTCTACTTCAATGCCATCAATAAGTGGTGCGAGAGCTGCTCGCCCAGTTTCAAGCGGGTTAGCCTCAGCGATCGCGCTCGTAGTGTAAGTTCTGTCATGGTACTGGACGACTAGAACCTTTGCGACCATGGGGGTGTTTTGGTTGGTAAAAGTGATCTCGGTGCTGAAGAAGGGGAGTCCATTGCTTTCGCCTACAACTGAGTTCGAAAGGGTGGCCTCGTTGAGTCCGACCATTCGATACCCTCTGGTAATTCCCTCACGGTATTCCTCAAGGTTGGGGGGAGCGCTCCCTTCATGTCGCGGTTCCTCGACGATGTTTATCGTGGGAAATCCCCCTAATGTATGGCGAAAAACACACAAAACCGAGGGGTTTTCGCTTTTGACGCGCTGGAAATCGGACGAGAGTGGTAGTCGAACCGGAACCCCTGGCGCACACTCGGTGGTCCACGGAACTGGGGGAATCTTTGCTTCCTCGGCATGCGCTGCATGTGATGAAAAACAGGTCTGCATCACCAAGGTGATGATAAGCGCAAGAGACGAAGTGAGAGAGGGGTGCATACAATTCCCATTAAAAACGGCTCATTTTGCGAAAAGGCCATTCACATTTTGTATTGATCTATGAATGAAAGTGTAACTAATATCGCACATTGTTCGCTTCCGATATTAAAAACCTTCTTTTTTAGCCCGTAAAAACGGCGTAATTTGAAGGAAGAGGTAGAGGGGCGGCGCTCGTGGTGATCGGAAAAAGCGAATTGGTCGATATGCTCAAACAGCGACCGTTCGAGTTTTTCACCGAACTAGACGAGGGCAGCAGAACGGTTTTGAATCCCCAAAGGGTCAATCTGAATCGTAAGGTGCCCCTGCTAGGGAGAAACGAGTGACTAGGGTATTTCATACCAACTAACTTTAGGAGAACTAACATGGCAAAGAAGCCAGTAAAGGCAGCAAAGAAGAGCGCCAAGAAAGTAGTAAAGCCAGCTAAGAAGGCCGCTAAGGCAGTTAAGGCAGCTCCAGCTAAAAGTGCAAAGGCTACTGCTGCAGGATCAGCAAAGGCTCGCGTAGCTACCAAGCCACGCAACACCTCAACTTTGAGCTACACTCAGTCAGAGTTCCTTGAGAACGTTCGCGCATTCTGCGGACTTCCAAAGCGTTCACAAGCTCGCGAGGTTATCGATGATATCGCTCTCTTCGTAACTGAGTCCCTTCGTAAGGGTTACAAGATCCCACTCATGGGACTTGGCAAGCTTTATGTTCGTGAGTCAAAGGCTCGCATGGGCCGCAACCCAGCTACAGGCGAGACGATCCACATTCCAAAGCGGAAGAAGGTTCGTTTCACCCCAGCTAAGGCACTCAAGGAGAGAGTTCTCTAATTCTCTCTGAGCTGTGCTCAGGTGAAGGCGCGAAGTCGAAAGGCTTCGCGCCTTTTTTGTTGTTGTGCACTTTCGGACGGTGGCCATCCCGGCTCGCGAAGGATTTCCCACTCCCCCCGAATCGCGCTACTATCCCCCCATGAGCGAAACCCCACCACCATCCGAACCCACTAAAGAACAGGTCATCGAAGTCCTCAAAACGGTTGAGGACCCCGAGCTCTTTCTCGACATCTGGTTCCTCGGTTTGATCTACAATATCGCCATCGATGAGGGCCGTGTCATTATCGACATGACCTTCACCTCCCCGATGTGTCCAGCCGGTCCGCAGCTTAAGCACGAGGTGCAGACCAAGGTCGGCGCGATTCCTGGTGTTAAGGAGTCGATCGTTCAGATTACCTTCAATCCCCCGTGGGAGGCCTCTGAGGAGGTCAAAGGGATGTTGGGCATGTTGTAGGTGGCGTCATGCAGATAACCTCTGATCAACGTGAGTTGCGCGATCTGGTTCGGCGATTCCTCGCCGACTCCGTCCCTTCTGAGTATCTCCGCAAGCGCATAACCTCAGGTCTTCGACGAGATGATGCGTTGCTAGAATCAGCGAAGCAGCTTGGATTGGAGGAGGGGTTTAGCGCGGAAGGGGAGATGTTCACCTTCGCTGAGCTTGGTGTCGTCGCAGAGGAAGTTGGAAGGGCTCTCTTCCCGGAGGCTCTTACTGAGCGCATCTTTGCCGACTGCGTGGTTCCGGGGTTTCTCGATCCTGAGACGAGGGCAGCTTATCAGGCGCTTGGCTCGCACACTGCGATAGCTCCAGAGTCGTGCTGCACCCTGGCTAGTCGAAAATCGAAAAAGGTATCGGGAGAGATATCTTGGGCTTGGGGAGTTGAGGGGGCCAGCCGTCTTATCGGCGTGATGAAGATGACGGGGGGCAACAGGGCCTTCGCATGTTCTCTTTCTACGCCAGGTGTGACCCTCACTCCTACGTCATCGCTTGACCTTACCACTGCGCTCGCATCCCTGTCGCTCACAGATGTTCCGGTTGTGGTCTTCTCGGAAGATGCCTCTTCAAAGGTGCTCGACGCGTTCTCTATCCTGAAGGCGTGTGAGGTGTACGGGATGACTGCTCGTGTTATTGAGATGAGTGCGGAGTATCTCAAAACGAGGGAGCAGTTCGGTGTTCCGGTGGGAGCTTTCCAGGCTGTGCAGCAACGTATCGCTGATGCCTACGCGTCAAGCGAGGCGCTCGGGGCGTTGTGTCGTTTTGCGGCGTGGAGCGTCACGAGTTCTCCCGAGCAGCGATCGCTTACAGCGCGTGCCGTTATCGCGCACGCCGCGGAGGTCGGTCCCAGCGTGTGCGAAGCGGCTATTCAGGTTCACGGTGGGATAGGATTCACCTGGGAGTACGACATTCACCTCTTCCTTCGTCGGGCGAAAGCGATCGCGGTGGCGTTCCCTCAGGGCGTGGAGGGAGTGGAGGATCTTCTGACCTTCGCTCGGAGGCTTTAGCGTCTCTTGACCCTCGATTACTTCATTAGACCGAATTGGGTCTCGATCAGCTCGCACCAGATATGGATACAGGTGATGTGAACCTCTTGGATCCGCTCGGTCGCTTGAGAGGGTACCACGAGACAGAGGTCGACGAGGTTGGCGAGTGCCCCTCCATCCTTCCCCGCGAGTCCGATCACAAAGGTTCCCTTCGCTTTTGCGGCCTCTACGGCGGCTATGACGTTCTTTGAGTTCCCTGAGGTTGAGATGGCGACGAGTACATCACGAGATGAACAGAAGGTTTCAGCATACCTGGCGAAGGCGTTGTCGAAGGAGAGGTCGTTGCCCCAGCATGTCAGTACCCCGGCATCCATGAAGTGCATCGCTTTAATACCCGGCCGGTCACGCTTGTAGCGGGCAACAAGCTCTTCGCACAGGTGCATCGCGTCGCAGGTTGAGCCGCCGTTGCCGCAGGCGAAGATCGTTCCCCCGCTCTTAGCGCACTCTGCGAGCCGCTCTGCGGACGCCTTGAGAGCTGCTATAAAAGCGGTGTCTTGAGCGAGCCTCGCCTTGAGGGAGGCCGATTCGGAGAGGAGGGTAGCGATGGTGTTGTCCATAAGCATGTCCGGTAGCGTTATCCTTCTGCGGGAGTATCGTACAAGCCCCTCAAAAGGGGAAGTCGAGTGGTGATGGTCGTCTGGTGGCGCATCGCCCGGTGCGAAAATGAGTTGTAGCCACCGTTCAAATGATTAACTACACTACGTTTTCGGAATATCCCCTTTTTTAAGAGAAAGGCATCAACGCTCATGAGAGAATACAAACTCTGGCTCGCCAAAATTATAACCATCGTCTTGTTGACCTTTATTATCATCCCCATCGTGGCTGGTCTTAGTTCCGTAGCGAAAAAGCTTGGCCCAGCCGTGGCGGTGATTGAGCTTACCGGCGTTATTGAGGACTCGTCAGAGGTCTTGAAGGAGCTCTATCACGCCGCGCGTGATAAAGATGTGAAAGCCGTGGTGCTTCGCATTGATTCCCCCGGAGGCGCGGTGGCGCCATCTGAGGAAGTGTATAGCGCGGTTAAGCGGTTGAAAGCTGAAAAGCCGATCGTGGTGTCGATGGGATCTCTCGCCGCGTCGGGTGGTCTCTATTCGGCGGTTGGAGCCTCAAAAATACTCTGTCAGCCCGGTACTCAGACCGGATCTATCGGTGTCGTCATGCAGATCCCTAATTTCACCACCATCGCCAACAAAGTCGGTTTCGACATGATCACGGTTAAGAGCGGTGCGTTAAAGGATACTGGAAATCAGTTTCGCCCCATGACGGAGGTTGAGCGCCAATTCCTTGAGGACACCGCCGCGAAGGTTCACGTAGCGTTCATCAAGGCGGTTGCCGAGGGCCGTAACATCCCTGAAGAGAAGGTTCGCTCCTTCGCTGATGGACGCGTGCTTCTTGGGTCGGAGGCGAAGGCTCTCGGCCTTGTCGATGGCTTCGGTGATGTGTACGACGCTGGGCGTGAGGCTCTCAAGCTGGCGAAGATCGACCTTAAGCCTGAGGAGGTTCCGAACTTGATCTTTGTTAACCAGAAGAAGGGCTTCCTTCAGAAGGCGCTTGAGGGATCCGCCTCCCTTCCATCGATGATTGAGGCTGCTCGGATCCCTACGCTGAAGTACCTGGCACAGTAGGAGGGAGAGCTCTATGAGCCAGCGAGGCGTGATCGTCGCCGGGATCGGCACGGAGGTTGGAAAGACCGTCACCTCCGCGATTCTGTGCGAGGTGATGTGTGCTCGTTATTGGAAGCCTATCGCCAGTGGTTTAGACGATGGACCCGCCGAGAGTGTCTCTGTGTCTCGGTTGATCCGGGACGGGGCGCAGCGGGTCTTTCGTGAGCGTTACCTTTTCCGAAAAAGCCTTTCGCCACACATCGCGGCCGCGCTTGAGGGCGTTGAGGTGAGCCTTGATGAATTCTCGCTACCGGTGTGTGACGTCCCTCTCGTGGTGGAGCTCGCCGGAGGGGTAATGGTTCCACTAAACGACCGCGTTACTAACATCGACCTTATCAAGCTGCTCGGCCTCCCCGTTATAGTAGTCTCTCGCCACTACCTTGGAAGTATTAATCACACCCTGCTCACCCTATTCACGCTGC
Organism: Pseudomonadota bacterium; assembly: GCA_027485595.1. Lineage (GTDB taxonomy): Bacteria > Bdellovibrionota_C > UBA2361 > UBA2361 > OMII01 > OMII01. Next base: position 14,432 of record JAIXQT010000115.1, read on the forward strand.
GAGCGCACAACGTTCCGGTCTTAGGGGTGGTGTTCAACGGAGAGGAGCTCCCAGATACTGAGCGAATCATAGCAACGGTGGGAGAGGTATCGGTCATCGGACGAGTGCCCTCGTTCGAAGAGGTGTCGCAGAGATCGATATCTTCGTTCGCCTCGACATGCGGCTGGAACGTTTGATCTGGCGTTACGCCGCTTCCGGTTGCGGCGTCAGGATCACCTCATCCGAGTTTGCCGGCGCTACGCTCATCGCAAGGCTCGTGCGCTTCGCTTCCTGTCGCTCGTTCCACCATACGCACAGAGTTATCCAACCGAGCGGGCAGAGTACAAGTGCCTTAATGAAGATGTAGATGAGAAAGATCTTGAGGACAAATTCTTGTGTATCCATGAACACCCCGTAGAAGCGCAATCGGAACTATCGATCACTCACCAGGGTTATGGCAACACCGGTCGGAAATGGCTCATATTGGTCGGAATCTGTTTTAAGGGTTTTGGTAAAAATGAGTAATTTCGGCTAGATGGGCGCGGGGAGGGAGGGGATGACTGTTATGTCAGCGCCTGGAAAACGCTCCGCGATGGAGTGCTTGAGAAGCATCACACGTCGGTGAACTTCGCCAAAAGGGAGCTCTGCCGGAAATGAGAGGAAGATCTCGAGGTAGACCCTTCGAGCGGTTCGGCGAGAGCGAACCCTCTCAACTTTGGAGTAGTCAGCTCGATGCTCGGAGAGGATTGTGTCGAGTGTCTTCTGGAGGGACTCTTCGATTGCATAGTCGATCAGGTCGGGAACCGAGGCTGAGACCAGGGTATAGGACTGCCATAACATGAAGAGCGAAAGCGCGATGGAGCCGAGTGGGTCTACATAGACGCTCGCGTTGCTGTCAGCAAATGCGAGGGCCACACCGAGCGAAGTGACCACTACCATGGTGGCGCACGTCTTGGCGCGAAAAAGCCTCCATTGAGATTCAGCGATTGGAGAGGGGGTGCGAGCGTCGGCGATATAATTAGAGACCCACAGGAACGCGTTGCCCGCCACAGAGAGTGTCGCGAATACAAATCCGAATTCCGCGTTCTCGAGCTTGGTCGGGACGAGGAGTCCCCGAATACCGGAGGTCAAAGACACGAGGAACGTGAGAAAGAGCGCAGCGGCAACCGCGATTCCCGCGAGCTGTTCTAGCTTTCCGTACCCGTAGTTGAATCGAGATGTCTCGTTTCGGGACATTTTGATGAGGACTACCCAGGAGGCTACGATGGCGAAGAACTCCCCGAGGCAACGAAGGAGGTCCGCAAAAAGTGTGTTTGAGTTTGAGATGATCGCCGCGTAGGAGGTGGGAACGAGCGAGATGAAGGTCGTCAGCACCGCTATGAGGACGAGGTTCTCTTTCTTCAAGCGATACTCCAAGGAGGGGGAGCGGAGAAACATAGTGCTATTTCGGTTCCCCAGGGGCTGTCTGTTTCGGTCGTTTATGCTCCTTAATTATATCAAACAGAAATTGTGGAGGTCGATACCGATAGTGAAGGTGATATCAATTTTTCGGCTCTCGCATTTTACGGGTGTCTTTGTGTGAATTCGATGTTACTCCAGTATGTTGCAGCTATTTGTTGGAGTTCACTTGAGACATGCAGCGCTTTCAACCTGACGATTCTCCCGAGAAAGATCCCCATGGCGATCCACTCAAGGGGCGCTCAATTGGGGGCATAGAGCGCGTTTCATTCGAGGGACTCGAACGAGGGGGGCTTGAGTACGCCCGGGCCGTCGCGTCACTCGCCTTGATGGTGCACGCGCGCCGAGTGGTTGTAATGGACGAAAGCGCTAAGGCCGCTGTGCGAGATTTTGATATCTTCGAGTGGAGCGAGTCCTATCCACAGGATCTCCGACCTCGTTCATTCCCATACTTCCCGGGTGATTGGACGGGGCATCAGGAAATAGCGCGGCTTGAACGTGAGTATGTCAGGCTCAAACAGGCGAGGAGCGCCGGAGAGCCGTTCAGGGGGACCTTTCATACGGAGCCGATTCACGCGGATACCCCGATGACATATGCGGCGGCGCTCTCGGCGGTTGAGCGAGACCTTGACTTCACGTTGGACAGGCTGCGGAGACGGTGTGCTCGTGGGATGGTGGTGCTAGAAGGGCGCATACGGCCCACCGAGTTCGGCGATTTGATCGTTTCGCTCATTCACAACAAGCCCATGGATGTTGGCGCGGAGATCGTTCGTGTTGTGATCCGCGGCGAGGATAGGGCGGGCAAGGTATATCGACGGCCGATCGTCGAGCATATCTCCGACCTCTGGGACATCGCGGGCGAGACTCAACCGAATCGAGCGCTTCGCCTGCAATCATTCAACCGGCACCTTCGCAAGCTCGGCGTGGCGATGCTCGAGGATCAGCTCGCGTTCACGCGGGAGGATTTCGCTGACCGGGCCAAGCGTATTCTTGCCGAGGGGCATGTAGATACGTATCTGGCCAGTGCTCTCACGAAGGTGCAGCAGCAACGTCATCAACATGCTTACCAATGGCTGCGTGGATGGGATGAGGGGCAGCACGGATCTGTGCCGTTTCCGAGCTGGCAAGCTCAGGCCAAAGCGGAGTGCTTCGAGGAGTCCTATAAGATTGTCATGCGAGCACGACATCACTCCTACCATTCGTTCGCTCGTTTGCGGATGGAGAATCGGTCATTAGCAGGAAATGCGCCCCTGTTTAGTGAGTTCGCGATGGATTGTTTTGAGGATGTTCGCTTCGTACGGAACGACACAGGAGATCTTCCACCGGGACGTGGGACCTTTATGACGGGAGCTGTTCTTGACAAGCTCTTTCACGGGTTACATCCAGACCGCGATGTTTTGCACGATTATCGGGGTGATAGAAATCTATGGTTCTCCGACCAGCTGCATAATTTTGAGGCAGCCTCCTTCATCGCCTTGCGTCAGTGGATTGGGGTGAGCGCTCCATCCGAGGATTTTACCCTGTTCGATGAACAGTACTATTACGTTATAGACAATGATCACTTTAGCGGTTCGTATGGATTCGCATTCGGTTTTCCGCTCTCGGTGGTTAATCCGAATGTGATGCGGGCTTCCTACGGACTCGATGAAGGCACTCGTAGCGCGCTCGACGCCAGCGTCGCGAAGCTCTCAATTCCAGACCTTATCAACGCTACGCGCGAGGCTGGTAAGAATCACCTGGTGCTCGGACATATGTCCCCGCTCTTCGGTGGGATGTGTAACGCTCTTCCGGTCGGTTCGAGTCCGGTGTTTTCCTGGGAGGCTCAGCACCAATCCGTAGCATGGCGAGACCTGTATGGGCACGTTCACTGGCCGTGGTTGGTTAACTCGTACCGAGACCATCGTCCACGAGTGGAGGAGATGGTCCGTCCCCTTGCCGAGGCCGACCGCTACGTTCGTCAATTCGCCCTTGCCGGGCAGAAATTGTTCGAAGCGTTCCGGCACCGCTACGGGGCGTGGAAGAATGACCTTACCCCCGGAGAGGTAGAGAGCCCACGACTGCTCGGGCGGGCGTATGATATTTATCACGAGCATCAAGAGAAGGGAGGACGCGGCAAAGGTGAAGAGGTCATCTACATCGGCGCGGTCGATCGGACTAAGCCTGAATTTGATCCGATTCCGCTGCTCAACTGCTTTACCCTCGATCTCTCCACACGCCACGGGATATCCAAGGCCTCCCTGCCTAAACGGGGTGATGGGAGTGGGCGCGCCGAGCAGACTCTCTGGCGCCGTCATGTTTCGCCCTTCATCGAGCATAAGACGCCTCAGGGAGTGGCTTTCGAAGGACCGTATGAGTTGGTAATAATCGGGGAGAACGACATCAAGAGGGGGTAGGAACTATGCGCACGCTACGAGTATCTCAAACCACGCCGGCATCGGATCTAGGGACGCTCGCGATGCCCAAGGCGCCGCCAGTTCCCACGCCGACGAAGCCAGCACCGGATAGGAAACCGGCCCCTCAGATTCCCGATCCCGAGCCGCGACAACCGGTTCGCCCGGGGCGGTCGCCTGACCCGGCCACCCATCCGTGCACACAACCAGGTCCCTCGACCTGTCCCGCGCCGTAGCGCCGCACTCAGTCATTTCCTCTGTCAGGGTGGTGAAAAATGGTTCCGTCGTGAGCATTTTTTCGTTGGCTCCAACGAAGTTGCAGTCAAACCATCGAAAGGCGCAACAGGAAATCATTTTTCACCACCCTGCTATTTCACATCTCGTCTCCCATCCCCAAAGCGAGGAGCGAGAGCAGCTTTATACAATCGGCTCGAAATTCGCGGTGAAGTGTCGCAAGAAGGGGGGAACGTAGGTGAGGCGCATGCCTTGCAGAGCGTCTTTCTCAGCGACAAGCTCCTCCATGCCCTCAAGGATGTAGTCAAAATGGCTCTGGGTGAAAACCCGGCGGGGGAATGCGAGGCGGGCACGTTCCATGGCCCGCTTTTACCCGTTCTCTCAGCTACCCTCATGGGCTATCGTACCTCCGTTGCAAGCTGCGCCCCTTGGAGTTTCCCTCATGACCGCCAATGCCCGCTTCCCTGTGCCCCCCGGCGTCGCCTCGAAGGCGCATATAAACGCCACCTCCTACGAGGAACTCTACCGCCTATCCGTCGAGAGCCCCGAAAAGTTTTGGGATAAGCAGGCTCGCTCCCTTATTCAGTGGCGTTCCCTGTGGCGTAAGGTTGTCTCGTGGGATTTCGCGCAAGCCAACGTTCAGTGGTTTGTTGGTGGTAAACTGAACGTGAGTGAGAACTGCCTGGACCGGCACCTCCTTCACCGAGGCGACAACGTTGCGATTATATGGGAGGGCAACGATCCGCAGGACGTTCGTCGGATAACGTATCGGGAGTTACATCGTGAGGTATGTCGTACCGCGACCCTTCTCAAGAAGTATGGCGTGGGTCGAGGAGATCGTGTCGCGATATACCTGCCTATGATCCCCGAGGCCGCGATCTGCATGCTCGCGTGCGCCCGTATCGGGGCTATTCATACGGTGGTATTCGCCGGTTTTTCCGCCGAGTCCTTGCGAGATCGGATCAACGACTGTGGATGTAAGCTCCTCATCACCGCGAATGAAGGCGTGCGAGGACCGAAAACCATCCCGCTCAAGGAAACGAGTGACGAAGCGGTCGCTGCGTGTCCAACGATAAAAAATATCTTGGTGGTGCGACGCACCGATACTCCGTGTTCGATGACACCGGGGCGGGATATCTCTTACGAAGAGGAGCTGGCTGCGCTCGGGGACGAGTATGATACCGCCGTTGAGAGCATGGATTCTGAGGATCCACTGTTTATTTTGTACACGAGTGGCTCAACCGGTAAGCCAAAGGGGGTTCTGCACACGACAGGTGGATACCTCCTTCACGTAACGGCGACCCACAAATACATCTTCGATATCAAGGAGGACGACATCTTCTTTTGCGGGGCGGACGTTGGTTGGATTACCGGCCACTCATACGTGGTGTATGGCCCCCTCTCCAACGGTGCCACCACGGTGATGTTTGAATCCATTCCCACGTATCCCGATGCGGGACGGTATTGGGATGTCGTGGAGCGTCACAAGGTTACGATATTCTATACGGCACCGACCGCTATTCGAGCTTTGGTGAAGGAGGGCGACCACCACGTGAAGCGCTACGATCGCTCTTCGCTCCGCATCCTTGGCACGGTGGGTGAGCCGATAAATGCTGATGCGTGGCTGTGGTATCACGACATCGTTGGTGAGGGGCGATGCCCGATCGTCGATACCTGGTGGCAGACCGAGACGGGAGGGGTGCTTATCTCGCCGCTGCCCGGCGCAACGGAGACGAAGCCTGGCTCCGCGACCCGCCCGTTTTTCGGGGTGCAGCCGGTCGTCGTTGATGAGGGTGGCACGGTGCTCGATGGTAACGGAGTCACGGGCCGTCTGTGCATCAAGTATCCGTGGCCAGGTATGATGCGAACGGTGTACGGTGATCATCAGCGGTTTGTTCAAACCTACTTTTCGATGTACCCCGGTTTATACTTTACTGGTGATGGATGTCGTCGCGATGAGGACGGATACTACTGGATTACCGGTCGGGTGGATGATGTTTTGAACGTCGCTGGTCACCGGCTCGGAACCGCAGAGGTTGAGAGCGCGATCGTCCGCTCCGGCGTTGTGGCTGAAGCGGCAGTGGTTGGCATTCCACACGATGTGAAGGGGCAGGGAATTGGAGCCTTCTGCGTTCTTCGAGATGATGCCGGAGAAGGTATCGATCTAGTCGAGCGAGTAGTTCGTTCGGTGCGTGAGGTTATCTCGCCAATAGCGACCCCCGATGCCTTGTGGTTTGTGTCAGGGCTCCCCAAAACTCGCTCCGGCAAGATTATGCGAAGGATCTTGCGTAAGATCGGGGAGGGGGAGTACGCGGCCGTTGGTGATACGACCACTCTCGCGGAACCCTCGGTGGTTGAGGAGATCGTAGAGGTGGTCAAGAGATCTCGTGATGTATAGTTGTATGTAGCTTCTTCGCTTTGTGTGGTGAAGAGGCAGGAGGTGGGGAGGTGTCGATGAGTCGTTTTTTTTGCGCGGTCGTGTTCGTTGGGGCTCTCTTCGGTGTAATGGTTGAGGCGTTGGTGGCTCAGAGTCCCGCCCGAACCGGTGCGCCCGATAAGGCAGCACTCGCAAGGGTTGTAGGCGAGATCTGTTCCGATGGTGGGCAGTGGCTCAGATGCTATTCCCTTGATCCGGCACGTTGCTCATCGATCACGACTGCCTTCGTTGAGCCGTGCGTTACCGCAGTGTTCGCCGAGCCGTCGAAGGATCCGACCGTCCAACCGATCGAGCAGCTGTTGGGGTGTTTTAACCGTGAGTTCATGCGGAAGTACGGCCACGGAGAGGTGAAAACTCCGGAGTGCGCCAATCCGATGAAGCACCTTATGAAGCCTGTGAAATAGCCGGGGCTACCCTAAAAACGCCAAATCTTCAGCCCGTTACGTTCCGGGTGTCTCAAACGGCAAAACTATGGCATACTAGTTGGTATGTAAGGGTTGTGGCATTGCACTGGCGCCGCAACAAAGAATAAAAAAATCGTAGCGGTGCAAGGGCTCAGTCTCCTTATCTTCCTCGTGTGAGACATGTAACTGAGAATGCCCTCGTAGTGCGTAAAGCCAGCGCAGTGTAAACCAGGATCGCCTTCTGTTTTTGTTTTTGCGATCCCCCAAGTGATGAAGCAGGTATATGACAACTGACAATAGCAGCGTAGAGGCTCCTCGGGCTGAGGCGTCCTTCTTTGATCTCGTTAAACACCCGAGTATTCGCGGACAGCTCAAGGCCCTTAAGATTACAGTTCCGACTCCGGTTCAGCGTGCCGCGATCCCCGCGGTTTTGACCGGGCAGGATTGTATCGTTGAGGCTCAGACGGGAAGTGGGAAGACACTCGCGTTCGTCCTCCCGATGCTTTCACGGCTTATCGACGCATCTCCCGTTGATGGCACCTTTGGTTTGATTATTTGTCCGACCAGAGAGCTCGCCATGCAGGTGCGTAATGTGATCGTTTCCGTCGTTGAGGACCTTCGCCCCGCGTGCATTATCGGCGGCGCGAAGCAGGAGGGACAGATCCGTGACCTGCGCAACGATCCGCGAATCGTGGTCGGCACGCCTGGACGCATCCAGGACCTGATTGATCAACGCAAGCTCGACCTTCGAAGCTGTAAGATGTTCGTGCTCGATGAAGCTGACGAGATGCTCTCCATGGGGTTCGTTGAGGAGGTGCGGGCTATCCTCTCAAAGCTTCCGCGCGAGCGACAGGGATGCTTCTTTAGCGCCACGATGACGCCACGTGTTGGTCAGCTTGCTGAGTCGTTCTTGAAGAAGCCCCTCCGTGTTGAGCTTGAGCCGGTTGAGGAGACCTCACAGCTTATCGAACACCTTTTCTGTCGAGTGGACGCTGGACTCACCAGTAAAGCTACCGCTCTCGCCGCGTTCCTTCAGGAGTATCAGCCAAAGGCCTCGATTGTGTTCTGTAACCTTAAATCGGACACGGAGTTGGTGCAGATACTGCTGCGCAAGCGTGGAATCGAGTGCGAGCGACTCAATTCCGACCTTTCCCAGAAAGAGCGGGAGCGCACCATGAACAGGTTTCGATCCGGTGAGGTGAAGGTGTTGGTGGCCACGGACGTAGCGGCTCGTGGCATCGACGTGAAGGATCTCGACCTTGTGGTGAACTATGCGATGCATGATACGCCAGAGACCTACGTGCACCGCACCGGCAGAACGGGCCGCGCAGGAAAATCAGGTAGAGCCCTTTCACTTGTGGCGCCCCAAGACTTCCCCCTTTTCTATGGTCTTCAGAAGAAGCTGCCAGCTACTCCCGTTGAGGTGCAGGTACCGCAGCCGAAGGCGGCTCAGGTGGCGTAGGGGGGCGATGGGCCGGCGATGAAGGGAAGGTAACCGTCCTCGATTGCCGGAAAGCGTCCCATTACAAATAACATTCGCGTTATGGAATCGTGGGAGCGAGGACGCTCGCCCTGCCGAGGAGCCACTCGGTTCATACACACGTTGACCCGGTATGGGGGAGGGCGGTCATTCCTGACCGCCGTTTTACGTGCGGCGAAGGCATTGTCTAGGTGCTAGGCCTTTCGGCGACCAGGAATGGTCGCCCTCCCATCACGCGAGCTCGCACATAAAGTATGCAGGGTCATCGATAGTCGAAAACTGTACGTATTCGGCGGGCTTACCCCCTAAATTTCCTTAATGCCCCCATACATGGTACCTTCCTCGAACATTAGTGAAGTTCTTACATCCACGTCGTTGGGCGCCGGGTGCCATCAGAGTGCACATTCGGGCTTTACTACCAAGACAAACGTTCGAAGTTGCGTGACACCGGCATCACCACTTCTCTGTAAAATAGGCTAGTAATGCACAGCGATACCTCAGCTGCGGAAGAGATCCGCACGCTTACCTTTGACGATCTTCCATTGGCTCCTTTCCTTAAGGAGACGGTTAAGGCGATCGGATACACCCATCCCACTCCAATCCAAGCGGAAGCTATCCCTCTCGTGGTAGAGGGGCGTGACTTAGTCGGACTCGCGCAGACGGGTACCGGAAAGACGGCGGCGTTCGTTCTTCCGATCCTCCAGAAGCTCAGTGGTTCAAAAGAGAAGGGTGCTAAGGCACTCATTCTCGCTCCTACCCGCGAGCTCGCTGAGCAGATTAATGATGTGATTAAGGAGCTCGCGCCACGGACTGGTTTGAAGAGCATCACGATCTACGGCGGTGTCTCTCACGGTCGTCAGGTATCTGAGCTTCGCGCTAAGCCACAGATCATCGTCGCGTGCCCAGGTCGTTTACTTGATCATCTCAGCGCGCGCACCTTTGACCTGAAGGGGATCGAGTACCTCGTACTCGATGAGGCAGACCGCATGTGCGACATGGGCTTCCTTCCAGATATCAAAAAGATCATCTCGAAGCTCCCAACTGAGCGTCAGACCCTTCTCTTCTCGGCGACGATGCCTGACGAGATTCGTGAGCTCACCCGCGGGATTCAAAATGACCCTGCTGTTGTTCGAGTAAAGATGGAAGAGGCTAAATCTTCTGTATCGCACTCGATGTACCAGATCGCGCAGGCTTCAAAGCCGCACGTCTTATCGCACTGGCTCCAAGAGAACCGAGAGGCTCTCGTAGTTGTGTTCACGAAGATGAAGCACACCGCGAAGCGGCTCGCTGAGCAGCTCGCGCGCAAGGGCCAGCATGTAACGTCGATGCACGGAAACCTCTCGCAAGGGAAGCGCCAGCAGGCGTTGAACGGTTTTAAGGATGGTCGTTACCGAGTGCTTATCGCGACCGATATCGCCGCGCGCGGTATCGACGTGAAGGGAATTACGCACGTTGTGAACTACGACATGCCTGAGAATCTCGACGCCTACGTCCACCGAACTGGCCGCGCTGGTCGCGCGTCGGCGACGGGAGAGGCTATCTCGTTCGTCACGAAAGCGGACGGGTCGCTTCTTCGCACCATTGAGCGATGGCTTAAGGCACCGGTAGCTCGTTTAGAGACTCCAGAGCTTGATGGTGTCGAGGAGGAGGTCGTTGATACCGAGCGAAGTGGTCGTCGACAACGCCCAGGAAGGAACGCTCGACGTGAGCGCCCTGGCCGTAGAGAGCGCGGTGAGCGCACGGCTCGTGCTCCTCGTGAGGAGAGAGCTCCACGAGAGGTGTCCTCGATTGAAAACGGCGAAGTGATCGGTAGCGACAGTGGCGTGCAGCCTCGTCGAGAACGCTCCGAGCGTCCGGAGGGACGTTTCGGTGACCGTCAACCCCGTACTGATCGACGTGGGGCGCGTGGCAGCGACCGAGGTGAGGGGCGTGGTCCGCGTGGAGATCGGCCTCAACGTGAGCGTAGCGACCGCGGTGAGCGTGGATTCGGACGTCGAGATCGTGGGGATAGCCCAGGTCGACAACGGTTTAACGATAGACGAGACCGTCAGGGTGGTGAGCGGGGACCCCGTTACGCCTATGGCCCTGAGAATGAGGCTCAGACCGGGCGTCCACAGTTTAGCCGTGATGAGCGTGGAGCTCGCTCTCAAGGACGTTCAAATGACCGCCCTAACGGGCGTTCGGACCGACGTAATGACCGGTTCGGAGGACGTTCAAACGTAGACCGTGGTGGCGAGGGGATGGCCCGTCGAGGCCAGCCGCGAGATAGATTCGAGTCCCTCGAGGGACCGGATATGAGCCAGGTCGATGCTCTCAAGGTTCTTGAGAAGCGTGAGCGCTCTCCGCGTGGTGGGGATCGCGGTCCTCGCGCGCCTCGAGGAGGGCGGGGAGGTTTTGGGGGACGTCCACAACGTTCAGGTAATCGTGAGCGTGGCCCTCGGCGCGCTTGGGATCGATAGCCCAGCTCGGCCGCGATGGGGCAGGGGTCTGCCCCATCGCATACCCTACAATGTGACGAGGAGCTACCCTGGGTCGGAAAAAGGGGAGTTGTAGGCCATGGGTCCGACTGTTCACGCGGACGATCCGCGCAGGATTCTTATCGTTGATGACAATGTCGCCGCGGCGCAGACCATGGCGATGTTGCTTGGGATGGCGGGCCATGAGGTTGCTGTCGCCGAGACCGGTCGGGATGCCGTTCAGGAGTGCGCTCGCTTTCATCCCGACGTAGTCCTCCTTGATATCGGACTGCCCGACATTAACGGGCACGAGGTGGCGAAGCTCATCCGAGGGTCCCTCGGTTCCGCTGCCCCGCTATTAGTCGCTGTCACCGGCTGGGAGCGAGAGGATATGCACCCGGGGTGCGGTGATTGTAGTGAATTCGACCTCTTCTTAACTAAGCCTGTTAATTATGACGACCTTGAGCGGCTGCTCGGGGGGAACGTATCGCCAGGCGGGGATTTTTGTAGCCTCCCGTAGGGAGGGCTTGCTGGAGGAATCGCAAGTCCTATTTTATAAGCCTGACGTATACGCGTCTCCTTTGCTCTCTTTACTGCGTTCCCAAGACGGTTCACACTATCTCCAATTCTTCCTGTGGATGGTGTCGTGAACCGTATCCTTGCAACTCTCCTTATGACATTCGGCGCCGTTTTCGGCGCGTCGACAGCGCTTGGGCAGGAATCGATATTGCAAGACCGCAACGGTGATGGGGCCGTTGAGGTTATCGCTTTTGGTGACAGTATCACCTACGGTGTCGGCGACGGGTACTCTCCGGATGAGTACGTAGAGGTGATTGCAGAGATCGGCGAACCTCGGGGGTATCCTCTCAGACTGTCATCGCTCCTTGGTGTCTCGGTGCTCAACGCGGGGGTTCCCGGTGAGGGGCTTGCGGAGGATGGTACAGAGACCGGCGTTGCTCGCTTCCCCGGTGTGGTGCTGGGCAGCGACGCTGATGTCGTTATAATTGCCGAGGGTACGAATGACGCGCAACGACTTGTGCCGAATGACGTATTTGTCCCAGCGCTGCAAAAGGTGATTAACGTCGCAAGGGCCGACGGTCGCCAGGTGGTGCTGTCAACGTTAGCGAATCCGATCGCGTTGCGAGAGCAGTACGCCCCTTTCACCAGCAACATCTCCGATCAGATTCGAGACCTCGCCGCAATAAACTCGCTCCCAGTTGTGGACGTCCAGGCCCTCTTTCAGACTGGATGTCCCGATTATCCGAGTTGCTCCTACTACAACCGCCCCGAGGGGCTTCATCCTAATACCGTGGGGTATGACGCGATCGCGGCTGAGATGGCTCGCGTTTTGCGGGGTGGGTAAGCGCTTTTACTTCTTTCGTGGTGCGTACGAGAGCTCCTTCGCTGGGCTCTCCTCAACACTAAATCTTCGCTTATCGTACCATTCCACCATCTGAATGCTTGAGTGCCGAGAGAACTCTTGCACCTCTCGATGAGGAATACCGTCAGCGAGAAGCTTTGTGATCGCGGTCGCCCGAGCAGAGTGGGGGGTAGCATGCATCCCAGCTCCGGCCGCCATGCAGTACTGCTTAAAGAGGAGGTAGAGCCCGGTGTCGGAGATCGGTTTGGTCGTTATCGTTTGACCACCCTTTCCGGTAAACCCAACGAAAAGATAGTCACCATCCATGGCACCGTGTGCCTTTCGCTCCTGAACAAGCTCCCATAGATACTCAGCGGCCCACCGTGGAATGGCCTGTTCGGCGTCCTTCTTCGCCTTCGTGTGTCGGAGGTAGAGGAAGGTGGTTCCGGAAGAGGTCTTTTTTATATCGCCGATTCGTAGGCCGACAACTTCGCTTCGGCGAAGGCCGCCACCAAAGAGGATGGCAAGGATGGCGCGGTCACGACGTCCCTTCGGTGTGGTGTGATCAGGGATTGAAACGATCTCCATGACGAGTTCAAAGTCGATCATTTGGGTGGGGCGCTTGCGCCCGGCGTCTTTGGGGGGAGGGGGGACCCTATCAGCCTCGAATGGATTTTCACCGATGCCGAGATTGCTCGATACCAGCATCCGATATATCCGTCGCAGTGCCGCGAATTTTTTGTGGATGGTTGCGTTTGATTGCGTCGCGTCTAAGCCGTCTTTCTTTACCCCACGACCTGAGGCGCGTTCGATCGTAACGCCTCGCTCTGATGAAACTCTACCACCCATGCGAGCCATACGAGGTTTCTCGCCCGGTTTGCGCTCTAAAAACTTTCGATACGCGATGGCGTGAAGATCGGTTGCCCCGATGATAGCGTTGGCGGCTTCGAGTGTTCCTGGCTCAGCGCGAAGAAAGCGACACCATTCAGCGATGATTCCCGAGTACGTTACGCGAGTCGCTGGTGATTTGAGCGAGAGAAACGCTGAGATGCGGAGCCACACCTTGTCTGCGTTACTTGATTTTCCGCGTAGCACGAGCGAAGACATAATTTCATTGTAAGGCCTTTAGTTCCGGGTGAATAGTGCCGTTTTTATTGGTTGAAAGAGTAGCGGTGGTAGCGTTAAGGAGAGGGGAGTTTTGGAGGGAGAGGGGAAGGGGGCGTCGTTCGGAGCGTAGAGTCCCCTTTTGTGTGCGTTGTTGTTTTGATGAGCTTGGTTGAGTGTTTGGTGCGTTGTGTTTCCTTCTTTTTATTTGTGTTGCGACGCCCCTCCCGTTCTCGTTTTACGCCCCTGGCATACGAGCTCGCGACCATGGGAGGGCGACCATTTCTGGTCGCCGGAAAGTCACGCATCGCTAACGATCATCGCCTCACGCAACCACTCGGCGGTCAGGAATGACCGCCCTCCCGGGTCACGGGTCGCACGGAGGGAGGGTGGCCAGCTTGTCCCTCGTAGCGGAGCGAAGTGGGATCCTGGTCGCCGTGCGGTTTCATCGTGTTGCGTAATGGGTGCGCCCGCCCCTAATCTTGTCCGTGAGACCGTGATTTCGGCGACCGAGGACGGTCGCTCTGCCGAGCACTGTGGCGTGATGTTTTGGTCTCTTGTGCAACCCTATCCGAACCCACGCCGACCCCTCCAAAAGTGGAAATTAAAGCTTACTAGTTTTCTAGTTCTCGTAAAGTAAGAGGTGGGTAGGGCGCCTTGGTGGGAGGTGTGTATCGCTTCGCGTATACGCATGGTAATGGTCCCTCATGTACGTGCCTTATGTAATCTTAGTGCTGTTTCTTGGGTGGTGCCTCTGCTCGCGAATCCGAGTTCAGCTTTGTAATGGACTCGACGAACGGAGGCGCTTCATCGCAACAACTCTGTGTCTTGTTCCGATGGCGTGGTGCTTCGGCTACATGGCTGCCGTCACCTTGGCGTGGGTTTTTCTTCAGAGTGCGAGCCTCTTTGGTTCCTACGGGCCGGAGGTGGCGTTCGGTGCCTGGGCGGCGCTTGGTGTGCTCTTTGTGATAACGTGGCTGGGCGGGCTCGGTCGGCCCCTAGCCACCACGCTGAAACTCTCTCGCCCCCCTCTCTCGTGCGTTATGGTCGTTTTAGGGATCTGGTGTGTCGCCGGATTCTTAACCTTTGGCGTCACTACAGTTGATTCTGGAGCGATCTCCACCCCTCAGAACCTTGTTCGAGATCTCTATTCACACACTGCAATCATCAGGTCCTTTTCGGCCGGATACAATTTTCCAACTGAGTATCCGTTCTTTCAGGGGGACGCTATTCGGTATCATTTCTTCTTTTACTTTGGAGGCGGTGTGCTGGAAGCGCTCGGAGCACCTATGTCGGTGGCGCTTAACCTCCCCTCCGCCCTGGCGTTTGGGAGTCTACTCTCTTTGGCATCTTTTATTGCCTTTCGCCTTACCGATTCGCTCGTGGCGGCCGCGTTGACGGTCGCATTCTGTTTATTTCGTAGCTCCTTAAGTTGGCTGGATTGGATTGCCGCGGTCAGACGATCCGCGGTCGAGGACAACCCCATATTTCGACAGTCCTTCTTTTATGGAGTAACGCCATATGAAGATTGGGGGATATTTTCGTTGAACGTGCATCTGAATCAACGTCATTTGATGCACGGATTGGCGTTCATGCTCGTGGTCTTGGTTTCGTGTGTCTTCACGCCAAGGCTTCGAGTTCCATTAAAGGATCGAACCTCCCTGGTCTACCTTGCTCTTGGGGTCGTCTTGGGGTGCGGTTCGTATTGGAACGGACCAGCGTTTATCACAACCATGCTGGCTCTGATTCCCCTCGTGTGTGTGGTCGACTACAGAATGAAAGCTCTTCTTGTAGGTCTTCCAGCGGCGCTCAGTAGCGCTGTAATTGTGAGTCTGGTTACCAGCGGAGCCCTTGGGAATACCCCTTTTGAACCTGTCCTTCGGTTCGGGTTCCTCTCTGAATCGTCGGAGCCGCTTGAAGTGTTGCGATACGCGCTCTGGATATTCGGAGTTCTTCCGGTCGTCTCGCTGATCGCGGCCCGGCGTAGTGGCGTTCCTGGTGTTACTATCTGGGTTTGTGGATTGATGCCGATAGCGTTGATGTTCGTTGCTCAGGTGACCCCGGAAGCGCCGCAGGGCCACAAATTTATCAACGCCGGAACCCTATTATGGAGCATCTTGAGCGCTGGATTGGCCGCGTCCCTCCTGGGTTCTGCTCAGAGAGTTAGGCGCGTAAGCGGTCAACTCCTCATCCTTCTAATGACGATAACGGGAATAGTCGATGCGGGCGCTCTTGTAAGGCTTGGTGAGGTAAGGTTGAGCTACCCAGTTGAAGATTCAACTATTCGGTGGATTCAACACAATACGCCTCGTGATGCTATCTTTCTCTCGGGTGGCCGGGGTGACCTTGCGCCCGTTCTTGCGGGCCGTCGGCTTTTTATCGGGCCTGAGAGTTTAACTTTGGGAACTGGATATCCCCACGAGGAGCGAATCGCCTGGCTAAGAAAAGTTGTTACCCTCGAGCCATCCCAGCAGGTCATGGCACTGCGCGACCGGGGGGTCACGCACATCGCGAATGAAGTGTGTGGAGATGTGAAGGGATTGATTAGCGATCCCTGCCCCGCGCTTCCCGAGGTTGCGGTTTTGATGAGAAATCCTCTCTTGAACAATCTCTATTCATCTCCTGATACCACGGTCCTTGGCGTGCCGCGTCCTTAGCGACTTGGCGGTCGTCAGGATAGGGCCCGGAGTGCGGCTACGACGATTGCGTGTCGCATCCTATCTGCGGGTCGATAACCTACCAAAGATGAACTCTTACGGGGTATGGAGTCATCCGTCGAAATCAAGGTATAGAGACCTGTATGAGAAGCGTTTACATTCAAAAACCGCTCGAGTTTCGTCTCGAGGTTCCACTTGAGGCAGCTATTCAGGGAGACATTGTGCCGTGCGCCGTCACTGTGAAAAATCACGGCTCGGACCCTGTGGCCCTGCCCCAGCTTTCCCTTCGCCTTGCGCTCGGTGTCCTTAAGAAAGTGAAGGCTAAGGCTGAGGATGCCTTTAGTGTTCTTGAGCGGGCAGATCTTGACCGCTCTAACGTCCTCCCTGCCGGCGGCGATCTCGTCAGTGTTTGGCAGTTTACGCTTGATCGAAATGCTCCCGTTTCAGACAAAAATCAGACCCTTTTTCTCCTGTACGGGAACGGGGAGGAGTGCGTCTCGCTCGGGCAGATACCGCTCACCGTAAAGATGCACCCCCACGTTCGGGCCATCTTCGATACGTGCGAGACCGTTTTTAGCCTCATCAACAAGGGCGAGTCGTGGAAAGATGGTTGGACGATCGTGAAGTACAAGGCGCCAGATCTTCGAAAGTTCTCTCTCGTTGAGGAGATTCTTATCGCCGTTCGCTTCGTCGATGATTCACTTGAGCTGGTGTATACCTTCAAGGTTAAGAAGATCGACGCCACGGCGCACTCGCTTAATTTTAAGAAGGGCAAAGCTGAGGTCTCGCAAACATGGACTTCTCAGGATTACCTCTTCGGTGGCGGATTTATTCGCCAGGAGTTTATCGAGAAGATGCTTGATGAGGCGTTCTCGGTGGTGGCTACGGGGTTTTAGGGGACATGGAAATCCCGGAGGGCCCGTCTCCTGACGGGCCGGAACCCGCACCGTAACTTCCATGCATCTCCCGGCCCGTATGGATACGGCCCCTCCGGATCCTGATCGTTGTCGGCCCCTTACGTCAACCGGTTCACCCCCGCTACCAGCGCCTCAAGTGCCGCGTACTCAGTATTGGCGTCTATTCCAACCCCGAACACCGAACGTTCGCCCGATGAAACCTGCACGTAAGCAACTGCCTCAGCGCTAGATCCCTCTCCGCGAGAGTGTTCATGGAACGACTGAACGTCAAATGAATAGCCCAGCTGCTTAAGAGCGTTAGTGGCTGCGTCGATCGGTCCGTTGCCGGTTCCGGTAACGGTTTTCATTTCTTCGCCACGTGCGGACACCTCAAGATATGCCTTCACCTTCATCCCATCGCGGGTGAGTGTGTAGTTCTGCAGGTGAAGCTCTCCAGCTGGCTCGATGTATCGCTCGTGAAAGAGCTTCCATACGATCTCGTCCGAGAGATCCCCCTTTGGATGCGCGTCGGTCCATTCCTTCGCCATGGCGCCGACATCCGCAAGCATCGCTCGAGGAACCTCGCACCCGAATTTAGTCTCTAAACGGAACGCTGTGCCGTGCTTGCCAGATTGCCCGGTTAGTTGAATCGGCTCGTATTTCATGCCGAAGTCCTTCGGATCGACGCCAAGGTAGGGAACTCGCCATAAAGGGTCGCTTGCCTTCTTCTGATACTTGAGTCCGGGCGCGATCGCCGCTTGGTGTCCCCCTGAGAATGCCGTGAAGGCCAAATCCCCTACGACATGGCGGGATGGGACCTTCATTCCCGTGAACTTCTCGTACTGCTCCTTCATCCAAGGAATGTTGGAGAGGTCGATACCTGGATCTATCCCCTCTTTGTAGAGATTTACCGCGATGTTCACGAGGTCTAAATTGCCGGTCCTCTCTCCGTTTCCAAAGAGCGTTCCTTCAACCCGTTCTGCGCCGGCTTGAAGTCCAAGCTCGGTCGCGGCGACGGCGGTCCCGCGGTCGTTGTGATTGTGGAGGCTTAAGATGATCTGGTCTCGCCGCTTCAGGTGTCTATTCATCCACTCAATTTGGTCGGCGTAGATGTTGGGGCGGGAGAGCTCAACCGTCGCGGGGAGGTTAATAATTACCTGTTCATGGGATCCTGGGTCCCAGGCGTTCACGACCGCGTTGCAGACCTCAAGGGCGAATTCTATCTCGGTGCCGGTAAAGCTCTCCGGCGAGAACTGCAGCTGTACCGGGAAATCGACCTTGGCAGAGAGGCGACGCACCAGCTTGGTCGATTCGACCGCTGCTCGCATCACTTCATCCTTTGTCATTCGGAAGAAGAGCTCGCGCTGATCGATCGAGGTGGGGCGGTAGATGTGCACGATCGCCTGATGCGCCCCTTTAAGCGCCTCGAAGGTTCTCTTAATCAGTTTCTCTCGATCCGCCGTGAGAACCTGCGGGGTGATGTGTGATGGGATGTGCTTTCCCTCGATCAGCAAGCGCATGAAGTCGTACTCCTGCTGGTTCGCCGATGGGTACCCTACCTCGATCTGAGTAAAGCCTACCTTCTTGAGAACCTCAAAAAAACCGGCTTTTTCATCGATTGTCATCGGCCGAGGGAGCGCCTGATTTCCATCGCGAAGATCGACAGCGCACCATGCAGGGGCTTTGTCGATTACCTTGTCTGGCCAGGTGCGGTCAGGGAGTTTGAGTGGAAAGCGCTCACTGTACGGGATGTACTTCCCCTGAGGTGGAGCCGTTGGTGAACGGCGTTCATTGGAGTCGTTTCTCTGAGATGCTAAGCGGTCCATTGTCTTTCCTTTAACCCAAAAAAGTTTCCCCAACGGCTCAACTGGCTCGCCAGAACTCTATGGTTGCCATGTGTAGATGTGATGAGAGGAGGTAGGGAGACGAACAACGCCATCTCTACAAAGCCAGCCCGCCCTCGTCAGGGCTACCGGCTTCTTCGAGTTCTAACGGCTCTGCTGAGCGATTAGAGGCTGAAAGGCCAAGCAACCCCGCGGGGCTCTCTGAGGAGCCCTCCTAGCGACAGGCTAAGTAGGGTTGCTGACTTCGTCATACCGTTTAATGTTTGCCAGAAGTCTGGTGGTGAATCAAGTGGGGAATCTAGAGGATTCAGATTCGAACAGCTGCGGTGTGTTCAGGATTGGACATTGAATTCCCCAAAATTCGACCTTGTGACGGTTATCGCGGCCCCTGACACACAAAGAACAGATCCTCGGTCTCGTCTGACGGCTTCTTGCGATCAGGATCGACGAGCGTTACACGAGTGAAGTAGTTCGAGAGCTCCTTGAGGATGGTTGGAGTGGGCACTACAAGTTCAGGGATTAACACTTCGTGATTCCGATAGAGAGCCCCCTTCTCTCTCCTGAGTAGCCGCAAATTGACGAGATAGCGATACCGTCGAACGCGCTGCACGTCGACGATTGAGATCTCGTTCTTCATTATCTCCGCGAACACGGGCTCAGTGGCATATCGCTCCATCTTTGCCTCCGTGTTGACGTCGAAGATAAAGACTCCGCCCGGATTAAGGTGTTTATGAGCGTTCGCGAACACCCGTTTCCACGCTGGGAAGCTGGTGACGTGATTAATCGTATCGAAGGGGCAGATGATAGCGTCGTATTGCTCATCGAATGAGAAGCGGGTGATGTCCCCTACTGAAACCTTTGCTTTCGGTGCCTTCTTCTTTGCCAGCTCGATCATTTTGGAGGAGAGATCGATTCCCTGCGCCTTATACCGCCGCGAGAGGATCTTGAGCATGCTTCCTGAGCCGCACCCAAGTTCGAGGAGCGTCTTTGCCCGCGGCGCATACGTTCGAAGGAGTTTTTGCAGGAAGAGCGCAACGTCTTCGCGTTGCCCAACAACCGCGTCGTAGTGAGATGCGAAGATGTCGTAAGCGTTCATGGACGCGATTGTAGGTGATGTGGTGTGTCGCAACAAGCGGGCGTCGATTATCGACTGAGTACCGCGACCGCCACCTGAAGCTCCGCCCCGAACGCGCAAAGGAGAACCTTTTCGGCCTGATCGTCGAGACCCCGCTTCATACAGTCCTCAAGGCCAAGGAAGCACGCGGCCCCCGAGATATTGCCGATCTTGGTGATGCCGTCTGTGTAGAGCTGTTCGTCACGGATTCCGAACGGGGTTGGAAGTTCGTTCAACATCCGGACGTTCGCTTGATGAGGGATGATGTAGAATTTGGAGAAGTCTTCGACGCCCGAAAGCTCTCGAACGCGTGGCACGATTCGGGTGCCGAACTCAAAGACGCCGCGTCCTCGCATTTGGAGTAGGCAGACCTTTGGTTCTGCGCTCTCTCGCTGCGCGAGTGTATTGGGAAGATTGATGACGTCGACGCTCTCGCCTGCGTAACATTCTGAGGCGACATGCTCGATAACGAAACCACCAGTAGCCTCAGGATCGTTGGTTACTACAACTGCCGATATGCCGTCGCTAAAGAGGATCGCCGTCTTCCAGCTCTCGCGATCGATCATGCGGCTGATGTGGTCCCCCGTTACGAGAACGTATGTGCTTATCTTCCCGCGAGCTGTGTCAGCGAGAAGCTGGTTAAATGTCGCTTGCAAAGCTTGAACGCCCCCTGCGCACCCCATGCCGACGTTGCAGGCAAGAACGTGGGTCAGTTCGAGCTTCGATGCGACCATCGGAGCGAGGGTTGGAATGAGGTAGTCGGTTGTAGGATTGCAAGAAGAGAAGATGCCGGTCACCTTCGAGAGAGGTACGTTTGCCATCGCAAGTGCGTCGATCGCGGCGTCTCGGGCGAGTGTTACGAGATCCTCGCCTGGTCCCATCCGGTGAAGCCGAGTAACCCCAGACACCTGGCCTATCGTGCCCGGATCTTTCTTGAAATAGCTCTCGAGGGTCTCAGCGTGGACTACCTCGGACCCAAGTCGATGTGCGACTCCAGTAATACGAATCTTCATAAACAGACCCCGTTAAACGGTCCGGCCAATATATACGATCTGGGCGGGCTAGGAACCGGTCAGACGGTGAATTTTTGGTTATTTTCGGCCTTTTAGGTGGTTGACCTGGGTGTTTTAGTCTGCACGGAGGGCGAATTGGTTGCCTTTATACTTCTGGCCCTCAGGTGCCTTTCATCGCCGAGTCGCTCTTCGGGCATTACCCTAGCGAGGCTGTGAGGGGTGCTTTCCCTCTCCTTCGAGAAGCTCGCGGGTGTATGCCTCAAGGTCGGTCTTGTCGAGGTAGGCCCGAAGTCGGGAGTACATCTGAGCGCGCTCATCAAGGTCAAGTCCGCGACGTTCATAGCTCTCAAGCCCGGTCGCGATGGTGCTTGCGGTTCGTTGTAGTCGACGATAAACCCGCTGAAACTCTGGGACCGTGGTGTACGGGAAGACAGATTTCATAGCTAAGAGGCCTCTGAGTGACGTGGCGTGTCGGCGAAGCTCCTTGAGCGGAACAGCTTCGGAGCGGCCAGTAAGGATTCGAAGGGTTTCGAAGATCGCGTTTGCGCGCTGGAGTTTTGAAAAGACCACGAGCTTAACCATCGCCTCGCTCGCCTGCTTTCCGTTCTGAGCGAGTACCGCGTCTCGCAGCTCAGTATAGGCGGCGCGGTGCGCAGCCTCGAACGTTCGGAGTGGTCGCACTGGGGCAATGTGATCGAGTGCCGCGATCGGTATCCCCATGCGAGAGAGGAGGATGTTCGCTTGGTTTGTTCGATCCGCGGCCGAGAGCTGTTGTTGCTTAAAAAAGCCATCGGGCCTCGTCATTTGGTCCTGGAGTCGACTGCCAGCCTGAAAAAGCTGCTTTTCAACGAGGTGAAAGGCATGCTCGCCGTCCTGAATTAACCGGGATAGTTGCTCACAATCGACCGTGTTGTGCCCACTCTTGTGAGGAAGAGTGGTGAGGCGCTTCTCGAGTCGAGAGACCGCCGCGTTGGCAGCGGTTATGTGCGTCGTAATGTTGTTCGACCCGCTCGTAAGGCGCTGCTGCAGAGCCTCAAACCGTTCGGCCGCTGTATGCTTAAGGTGGTGGCTAACTGAGGAGAGCTCATGAGTGGTCCGAGCCACGAGGCGCACGAGCGCGTCCCGAATATCTTGCTTGATCTCCCCTGGAGTTCCTCGGCGCCACTCCGCCCTCGCCCGCGTAGTGAGTTCGTTCCACTCAAGCGCAAGATTTCCGATGGTGGTTGTTTCAAGCTGACACGTTGCGGATTGATGCTCGGTTTTGCGTCGAGCTGCATAAATGTTGGAGAAGAATGCGGGAATGAGCTGCGGCGCGGCCCAGGGAATGCGCTGATTGTCCAAGCGTGAGCGGTCGATAGCGACGTTCTCTCGGGTATACAGGAGAGAACCTGCAACGTGGTCTGCTAAGCTCCGTGACTCGGGATAGTATCGAGGAGTGTCCTCGCGAAGCGGCCCTATGATAGCGAATCGGTTGTTGTGCCTCGCAAGGGGCTCGCTTGAAGCCCATATCGCCTTAAGGGTCTGAATAACACACGGATCGGACTTAATTGCTAGCGCCTCAAGATCGGTAAGCTTGCGGGTGGGCTCGGGAACGATTCCAAGATTGACGAGTAGTTTAAATGGGATTCGGGTGGGGCTTACGAGGCACCCGCTTAGCGAACAGGTATTGAGCGTTTCGCGAGAGGGATACTCCACGCAGGGTGCTTCGAGATTGGGCTTTGGAATCGCGTAGTCAGAGGGTTCGCAGAAGGTTTCTTGAAATCGTTTGAAGCGCGAGTTGGGGAGTTGTCTCCATAGGTGTTCGACGAGCGCATTCCCCTCGTATCCGAAGAAGGCTTGGTTTGAGAAGGTCGCTACCGGAACGAATCGATCGCTCCACGCTACGCCGAATCGTGCCCGGAATTCATCCATCTGCGGGGTCGTAGATACGAGGTCGCGAAAAGCTTCGCGCTGCCTGAGGGCTGTGTTCAGAACCGGTGCCTCGGGCTCGGAGGCGATCTTCTCTGCTTTGGTAACGGCGCGGTCGAACTTAGTTCGAAGTGATGGTAGGGATGCGTCTGTCGGTATCGGCATAAGTCTTCATGATCTATGGGAGTTAAGAACTAGTCAAACGGTGAGCCGTCTCGTTGCTTTTGAGGGTGTCCGTTTTGAGCTTCATCTGTTAAAAACCGATAGATTTCTTAAGTTTTGGATCCCTTCCGAAAGGATCGTGTTAGAGTGTCGCGGCGATGACCGAACCTATCACACATGAAATTCTGCGGACCCTCATCGGTGCCGTTGAAGATGAAGCTCGTGAGGCAAAGAGCGTTTCGACCTCTTTCTCACTGGGTATGGGTTCTCGTGTCCCTACGGCCTCTCATCGTCCGCTTTATTCGTTCAATCTGCGTAATCCTCCCCGTCTCCAAGAGGAGGCGCGGGGGCGGCTCTCCGTGAAGGGCGCTGTGGTGGAGTGCACCGTCATCTCTCGAAGGAGCGATGGGCTTGATGTTGAGACATTTATCGATCTCGGTGATGAAATCGAGTCGGCAACTCTGACCGTTGATCGCTCCGAGCTCCTGTCAGTCTTGGCCGCTCGGCTTGCTTCGGTCGATCGCGGCGAACCCACATTTCCGTTTAATAAACGACTCGCCGCACAGGCTCTCGAAATCTCGGCAGTGCCACTGATTGGTGATCATGAGTTTATCGGCGCACCTGAAGACCTTACGACCGATCAGAAAGAGGCGTTTCGTCGTTCGCTTCGTAATGATACAACCTTCCTTTGGGGCCCTCCCGGCACCGGAAAGACAGTGACCCTCTCGGCCGTCGCGTTTCACCTCTTCTCTCACAATAAACGGATCTTGCTTGTCTCTCACACCAACCGTGCCGTTGATGGTATCGTGCTCGGATTGTGCAAACGGATCGTCGGTAAATCTCGAGTAAGTCTTCCCGAGGGAAGTGTGGTTCGGGTTGGGCAGGTATCGAGAAAGGCGCTGAGTGGGGCGTTCGGCTCCCAGATATCGCTCGAACAGTTAGCGGAGGCACATCAGCGCAAGGTACGTGAACGGGTCGGACTTCTTCGCAAGGAGCGAGAGGCGTGCGCTCGAGAGCTCGAGGGGCTCCTATACCAACAGGGGCTGCTCGCCAAACAGGGGGTGCTGCAGGAGGAGTTGGTGAATCTCCAGAAGTTGTACGCTGAGGCGCGAAGCTCGGAGAGCTCGTTAGCTACGGTGCTTCGGGTGCTGCGAATCAGGTACGGAGCCGGAGATAGTTCCGGAACATCACTAGACGATATCAAGCGCTCCATGAAGGCGGTGACCGGAGAGATTCTTGGCGTGGCGACCGAACTTGATGGAATCTCCGCTGACGAGGTCCATGAACGTATCGACGAGCTTCAGGCTCGTGACGATGACTTGACGGAGGCGATTCGCGACCTAGAGGCTCTCGTTGAGGATTCGAGCGCTTCTGCCGTTCAGCGCGCGCGAGTCGTTGCCTGCACGGCCACGCAGGCGGTTCTGAGGTGCCAGAGCCTTGGTGAGTTCGACGCTGTGATCATCGACGAGGGGTCTATGCTTCCCCTGCCCTATGTGGCCTTCTTGGCAGGAATGGCTCAAGAGAAGGTGGTTATCGGCGGAGATTTTCGACAACTTCCACCGATATCGCTCTCGAGCTCCTCAACGGCTCGGGAGTGGTTCGCCCGGGATGTGTTTGAGGTCGCAGGAGTCACGGACCTGGTAGACCGCGGTGAAGAGAATCCCTCGCTCGCGATGCTGACCACGCAATTTCGGGGACATGAGGCCCTGAGTGGGCTGATCAACGAGCGCTTTTATGGTGGCAAGCTGGTTGCCCAGCGAAAAGATGTTCCCGCGCTCGATCCCGCCACAGTTCCCGAATGGTTGACCCGAGGTTCGGTCTTCCTGGTCGATTCAAGCTCCCTCGGTCCGCAGGGGCACTCTGAAAACGGCTCCAAGGGTAATCTCACACACGCACTCATCGTTCGTTCCCTCTGTGGGGTTCTCCGGAGCGCCGGTCTCGCTCGTACTGCGAGCGATGTTGGTGTGATCGCTCCGTATCGCGCTCAGGTTTCTCTCCTTGAGGACCTTCTTGAGGAGGCGGAGATCTCGAATGTCACCGTTGGGACGGTGCACCGGTTCCAGGGAGCCGAGCGAGAGACGATCATCCTTGACCTTACGGAGAGCGAGCCACACACCCTTTCATCCTTTCTGGGAGGGGTGTCGCTTCGAGATACCGGGTCTCGGCTTCTCAACGTCGCGTTGAGTCGTGCTCAGGCGCGGATGGTGATCGTGGGAGATCTATCCTACCTGCGGTCTCAGTTGTCAGAGCGTCACCTGTTACGAGGCATTCTGTCAGATCTTGAGCAACGTGGTGCTGTGGTCGATGCGCAAGAGGTGCTTCCTGATGCCGTATTAGCGGCAGCCCCTGCGGTTATTGACCCTTCTGTTTTGCAACGGTTCGACGGTGATACCTTTCTCGCCGGGATAACCACCGATATGCGTGAGGCCCGTGCCTCTGTCCTGATCGGCTCATCGCTTATCGGGGTGCGGTCTGCACACGTAATCTCGACTGTGCTGAAGCCGGTGACGCAGCGTGGTGTTCGGCTTGAGGTCGTCACGAGGGAGCCCCGCACCGATCCCGAGCGTCAGGAGCGCAAGGAGGCGACCCGCATTATGGAGGGAGTCGGTATCTCTGTTCTCACGATTCCCGCAGGGATGACGACTGTTGGCTGTCCGCAGGGTGTTGTGGTGGATGGCGAGGTCGTGTGGCTTGGCGCTACCCCTCCGTTGCGGTGCGTTGAGGGGGAGACGTCAAGCATGGCGCGCGCGGTAAGTGCCGTAGCTGCGAGAGTCTTCGTCCAAGAGAGTGGCATTGACACGCTCCCTCAGAGCGCTCCCTCGCAACTCTCCGCGAACTCGTAGTGCGCCCCCGCACAAAAGAGCTCCCTCTTACTGGTGGTTGGGTTCTATAGCTCTGGTCGAGGATATTAAAAGGTTGGCGCTGGCCGGACCTTATGCCTCGGTTGAAGGACCGGATCGGCCGTGGTAGGCTCCGGGTCATGCGAACATCGAGTACTTTTGCGGAGATAGCTGAGCTTTTACGACAACGTCACCTGATCCTTGATGGTGGGATGGGGACGATGATTCAGACCTACACGCTCGATGAAGGTGACTTCCGAGACGAGGGCTTGCGCTCCCATCCTAAGCTCCTCAAGGGAAATAACGACCTCCTTAGTATCACCCGCCCCGATGTCATTCGCGAGATCCACGCAAAGTATCTCCTCGCGGGTTCGGATGTTATCGAAACGAACACATTCTCGGCCACGACCATCGCGCAGGGTGACTATGAGCTTGAGGGGCTCGTCGGCGAGATAAATCGACAAAGCGTTCGGGTCGCCAAGGAGGCTATCGCGCAGGTAGTAGCCGAACAGCCTAAGCGGCGGTGTTTCGTAGCGGGTGCGATCGGCCCAACGAATCGAACGGCATCACTCTCCCCCGACGTGAACAACCCGGCCTACCGAGCGGTAACGTTTCAGCAGCTTGAGCGGAGCTACTACGATCAAGCTCTAACTCTCGCACAGGAGGGGGTTGATATCCTCCTCGTCGAGACGATCTTTGATACCTTGAACGCGAAGGCCGCCCTCTTTGCGGTTGAGCGAGTGTTCCAAGACACCGGTGTGAGACTCCCCGTGATGGTTTCAGTTACTATCACCGATCAAAGCGGCCGAACCCTCTCGGGTCAAACGGCGCAGGCGTTTTGGTACTCAGTGCAGCACGCGCGCCCTCTGAGCGTTGGCATCAACTGCGCTCTCGGGGCTCACGAAATGAGACCGTACCTGCAAGAGCTTGCCGCGATAGCGAATTGCTACATCAGTTGTTACCCGAACGCTGGGCTCCCTAATCCGTTGAGCGACACGGGGTATGACGAACGCCCATCCGATACTGCCGGCGCGCTCGGAGAGATCGCCGATGATAAGCTTCTCAATATCGTCGGCGGGTGTTGCGGTACCACCCCGGAACACATCCGAGCCATTCGGGATCGGGTCACCGACAGTACCCCCCGCCCCCTTCCAAAATTGAAGGGTCGGTTGGCGTTGTCAGGGCTAGAGCCCCTCGTGGTTGCCCCGGAGAATCCCTTTATCCTCGTGGGTGAGCGCACGAATGTTACGGGCTCGCCTAAGTTTCGAAAGCTGATCGAGGAGGGGAATTTCGAGGCGGCCCTTTCGGTTGCCCGACAGCAGGTTGAGAACGGCGCCAATATCATCGACGTCAACTTCGATGAGGGGCTGCTCGACAGCGAAGGGTGCATGGTGAAGTTTCTCAACCTCATCGCAAGTGAACCCGATATCGCTCGGGTGCCTATCATGATCGATAGCTCCAAGTGGTCGGTACTTGAGGCTGGCCTCCAGTGTGTTCAAGGAAAGGCGATCGTGAACTCGATCAGTCTCAAGGAGGGCGAGGAGAAATTCAAGGAGCAGGCCCGCGCGGTAACTCGCTATGGCGCGGCTATGGTCGTCATGGCGTTCGATGAAAAGGGACAGGCCGCGACGAGAGAGGATAAAGTTCGCATCTGTCAGCGAGCATTCAAGATACTTACGGAAGAGGTTGGTGTCGCTCCTCACGACATTATTTTTGATCCCAACGTATTGACCGTCGCCACTGGAATCGAGGAGCACAACGCCTACGGAGTCGACTTTATCGAGGCAGTCCGAGAGATTAAGGCGACGTGTCCAGGGTGCCTTACGAGCGGCGGTATCAGTAACGTTTCCTTCTCATTCCGAGGTAACAACCACGTACGAGAAGCGATGCACGCCGTTTTTCTCTATCACGCTATTCGGGCAGGTCTCGATATGGGGATAGTGAACGCGGGTATGCTGGAAGTATACGAGGAGATCGATCCTGAGCTGCTTCAGCGCGTTGAGGATGTGGTGCTCAACCGTCACCCTCAGGCAACGGAGGCCTTAATCGAGTTCGCGGAGCAGTTTAAGGGAAAGACGAGCGAGAAGGATTCGAGTGCCCTCCTCGAGTGGCGAAACCTTCCCCTTCGCGAACGAATCTCGCATAGCCTGGTAAAGGGAATCGTTGAGTACATCGAGCAGGACGCTGAGGAGGCACGGGTTCACCTGGGCCGCCCTCTCGACGTGATCGAGGGGCCCCTTATGGATGGGATGAAGCATGTCGGTGACCTCTTCGGCGCTGGTAAGATGTTTCTCCCTCAAGTGGTCAAAAGCGCCCGGGTTATGAAGAAGGCGGTTGCGTACCTGGAGCCGTTCATGGAGGCGGAGAAGGCAGCGAAGGGATCGACTGAAGGTCACAAAACGTTCCTGATCGCCACCGTCAAGGGTGATGTTCATGATATCGGAAAGAATATCGTTGGGGTCGTGCTCGCCTGTAACGGCTATAAGGTGATCGATCTTGGGGTAATGGTCCCCTTTCAGGATATCCTCAAAGCCGCGAAAGAGCACAAAGCCGATCTTATTGGGATGAGCGGTTTGATTACTCCTTCGCTCGATGAGATGGCGCATAACATTAAGGAGTTCGAGCGAGAGGGATTCTCAACGCCGATCCTGATTGGGGGCGCCACCACCTCCCGCGCTCACACCGCGATTAAACTTGCGACTCACTATACCGGGGCGGTTGTTCATGTGGCCGATGCCTCTCTCGCGGTAGAGGTGTGTGCCAATCTTCTAAGTGAGGAGCGTCATGCGAAGTATGTCAAGGAGCTCAAGGATAGTCAGGCCGAGCAGCGCCGCGTTTTCGCAGCGGGGCGCGACGAGCAGAAGTTCCTCTCCGTCGCCGATGCGCGGCAGCGCCGATACTCATATGTTCCCTATGAGATCGAGCGGCCTTCGGTAGTCGGAAATTTGACGTTGAGAGATATCCCCCTCGCGGAGGTCGCTTCCTATATCGATTGGTCGCCCTTCTTTTGGACCTGGGAGCTGAAAGGCGCGTATCCCACTATCTTCGATAATGCGACCTATGGGGAGCAGGCCAAAGAGCTGTTTGGCGAGGGGCAGAGGCTTCTCCAGCGCATAATCGAAGAAAAGCGGTTCTGGCTTGAGGGGGTGGTTGGTATCTACCCAGCCCACTCCGAGGGGGATGATGTCGTTGTTCACGATGTTGAAACCGGTCGTCACGAGGTGGAGCGTTTCTGCTTCCTACGGCAGCAACGCGACCGCCAAGGCCTCCCGAATCTCTGCCTGGCCGACTATGTCGCCGCGAGGGGAGAGGAAAAAACTGACTACGTTGGAGGTTTCGCGGTTGTCTGTCACGGCGTTGAGGCCTTCGCCAAGGAGTTCGAGGACGCGGGAGATGACTACTCCTCGATCATGGTGAAGGCGCTTGGTGACCGTTTCGCTGAGGCTTTGGCCGAGTATCTCCACAAGCGAGCGCGCGAGTTTTGGGGGTACGGCAAGGATG
>JAIXQT010000259.1 GCA_027485595.1 Pseudomonadota bacterium
AGAACGAGCCCTGGCCAGCTTTCTTAAACTGTCCAGCCTCTGCCTTGGCGCAGCGTTGTGCCTTTTTCGGCTCGAAACCGAATTGCACAGCGTTGTAACCGTGACTCTCTTGTCCTCGAACGTCGAGAACGTAACATGGCCCGGCCTGAATGATGGTAACTGGGATGCTCGCACCCTCAGGTGTGAACACCTGCGTCATTCCCAACTTCTTTCCTAAAAGCCCTTCTGGGTAGTGTTTTGAAGTACTCATGAAGAGATCCTCTCGATAAAAACTGCCTATCGCCTACTGAAGCTTAATCTCAACGTCGATTCCCGTTGAGAGCTCAAGCTTACCCAACTCATCGATTGTCTGCTGAGTTGGCTCTAAAATGTCCAAAAGTCGCTTGTGAGTGCGGATTTCGAACTGCTCACGAGACTTCTTGTCGATGAACGGTGAACGGTTAACCGTAAACTTCACAATGCGCGTCGGAAGCGGAATCGGGCCTGCTACACGGCCACCGGTACGGCGTACGGTCTGTACGATCTCTCCCACAGCTGAGTCCAACAGCTTGTGGTCGTAACCCTTAAGTCGAATTCTAATTAACTGCCCGCCAATCATGGCTCAATCCTTTACTTTCAAGTTTAGAAACTTTTTCGCGTGAACAACCTAGATCCGAAACCTTTCTAAAGACAGCAGCAGGGCCTTTTCGGGCCCTGCTGCCCCTTTTGAGTGCTGTGAGATGTGAGGACTACTCAGTGATCTCAGTAACAACTCCTGAACCTACCGTCTTACCACCCTCACGGATAGCGAAACGGAGAGTCTTCTCGATACCAACTGGCTGGTAGAGCTCAACATCAACGTTGATGTGGTCACCAGGCATGGCCATCTCAACACCCTCTGGGAGCTTGATGGATCCAGTTACGTCCGTTGTTCTGAAGAAGAACTGTGGTCGGTATCCGGAGAAGAATGGCTTATGACGTCCACCCTCTTCCTTCTTGAGGATATAAGCCTCTGCCTTGAACTTCTTGTGCGGCTTAACGGAACCAGGAACGCAGAGGATTTGTCCACGCTCTACGTCATCACGCTTGAGACCACGAAGGAGACATCCAACGTTGTCACCAGCATGTCCCTCGTCGAGAAGCTTCTTGAACATCTCGACGCCCGTTACTACGGTCTTGGCAGTGTCACGGAGACCAACGATCTCAACTTCCTCACCAACCTTGATCTTACCACGCTCGATACGGCCTGTTGCTACAGTTCCACGACCAGCGATAGAGAACACATCCTCAACTGGCATGAGGAATGGCTTATCGATATCACGCTGTGGGACTGGGATATACTCGTCGATAGTAGCGAGAAGCTTGTCGAAAGCGCCTACGCCGATATCGGAAGCCTCTCCCTGGAGGGCCTTAAGAGCAGAACCACGAACAACTGGAGTATCAGCTCCTGGGTAGTCGTACTCAGAGAGGAGGTCACGAACTTCCATCTCAACGAGGTCAAGAAGCTCAGGATCATCAACTGTGTCTACCTTGTTGAGGAACACAACGATCTTAGGAACTCCTACCTGACGAGCGAGAAGGATGTGCTCGCGGGTCTGTGGCATAGGACCGTCAGAAGCGCTCACTACGAGGATAGCTCCGTCCATCTGAGCCGCGCCTGTGATCATGTTCTTAACGTAGTCAGCGTGGCCCGGGCAATCTACGTGAGCGTAGTGGCGGGTTGCTGTTTCGTACTCTACGTGAGCTGACGCGATCGTTACAGTCTTGCTGTCGTCACGAACTGTTCCGCCCTTAGCGATGTCCTTGTAGGACTTTACTGTAGCGAGACCCTTAGCAGCTTGTACGGATACAAGGGCAGCTGTGGTCGTCGTCTTACCGTGGTCTACGTGACCGATCGTTCCGACGTTCACGTGAGCTTTGGTTCTATCAAACTTCTTATTTGACATGATTATCTCCGGTTAAGTTAAACAAGACACCAATAAAATTACTTCTTAGCTACGCTCTCCGCGACGTGTTGCGGCACGGCTGCGTAGTGGTGGTACTCCATAGTGAAGGTGGCTCGCCCTTGTGAGTTTGAACGAAGGTCCGTTGAATAGCCGAACATCTCGGCCAGCGGTACCTCACACTTCACCGTCTGAGCACCCGCTCTCGGCTCCATGCCGAGAATGCGCGCACGTCGTCGGTTAAGGTCACCTACGATATTGCTGACGAAGTCATCGGGACATACAACTTCCACGGACATGACTGGCTCGAGGAGCTGAATCTTCGCCTTCTGACAAGCTTCCTTAACGCACATGGAGCCTGCAATCTTGAACGCGATTTCACTCGAGTCAACCTCGTGGAAGCTTCCGTAGTAGAGCGTCACTCGGACGTCGATTACAGGGAATCCAGCAAGGATTCCACCTTCGAGGGCGCCTTCAACGCCATCTTCGACAGCCGGGATGAACTCTTTCGGGATAATACCTCCCTTAATCTCATCAACAAATTCAAATCCAGAACCAGGCTCGAGCGGCTCAACTTTGAGCAACACGTGCCCAAATTGTCCACGACCGCCGGTCTGCTTAGCGTACTTAACTTCAGCCTCAGCCTTGTTAAGGATAGTCTCACGGTACGCTACCTGTGGCTTACCTACCGTTGTATCTACGCCGAACTCTCGGAAGAGCCGTTGCTTAATGATGTCGAGGTGGAGCTCTCCCATTCCTGAAATGAGGGTCTGAGCCGACTCTTTATCAACGCTAACCTTGAGGGATGGATCTTCCTTAGCGAGCTTCATGAGGGAAAGTCCCATCTTCTGCTCATCAGCCTTGGTCTTTGGTTCAATTGCGATACTGATAACCGGTGCCGGTGCGTGAATAGACTCAAGCACGATCGGCTTATCAACGTCACAAAGGGTGTCCCCTGTGATTGTCTCTTTGAGACCTACAGCGGCGCCGATATCTCCGGCCAATACCTCAGAAACTTCCTCTCGCTTGTCAGCGTGCATACGAACTACACGTCCGATACGCTCCTTCTTGTCACGAGTCGAGTTAAGAACGGTAGAACCAGCTGATACGGTACCCGAGTACACGCGGAAGAAGGTCAGAACTCCAACGTATGGGTCAGTTACGATCTTGAACGCGAGAGCAGCCATAGGGGCATCCGAATCAGGCTGACGTTCAACCTCAACTGGCTCCTTGCTATTTGGATCTGTTCCCTTCACAGCTGGGATATCGAGTGGGCTTGGAAGGTAATCAATTACAGCGTCAAGAAGGGGCTGAACACCCTTGTTCTTGAACGCGCTTCCGCAAAGTACCGGGAAGTGCTCCATCTTAAGAGTACCCTTACGGATACCAGCCTTCACTTCCTCAAGTGTAAGCTCCTCTCCTGCGAGGTACTTCTCCATGAGCTTGTCATCGACTTCGCAGATGCACTCAAGAAGGTACTCACGAGCCTTCGCAGCCTCGGCCTTCATCTCCTCTGGAATATCAGTAACCTCGAACTTAGCGCCCTTAGTCTCATCCTTGTAAAGGATCGCCTTCATCTCAACGCGATCAACTACGCCAAGGAACTCGCTCTCAGCGCCAATTGGGAGCTGAATTGGGAGAGCCTTCGCACCGAGACGCTCTCGGATAGAGGCAACACATTTCTCGAAGCTTGCGCCCATTCGGTCCATCTTGTTGATGAAGCAGAAGCGGGGAACGCTGAACTTGTTTGCTTGACGCCATACTGTCTCAGACTGTGGCTCTACTCCGCTTACTGCGTCGAATACCGCTACGGCACCGTCAAGTACGCGAAGTGAACGCTCTACCTCAATGGTGAAATCCACGTGGCCTGGAGTATCGATTACGTTAACCTGATGCTCAGGAAGCTCTCCGTTCGATCCACTCCACTTACATGTAGTAGCAGCTGAAGTAATGGTAATTCCACGCTCCTGCTCAAGCTCCATGTAATCCATGGTAGCAGCACCCTCATGCACCTCACCGATCTTGTAGGTGATTCCGGTGTAGAAAAGGATTCGCTCAGTAGTAGTCGTTTTACCAGCATCGATGTGAGCCATGATGCCGATGTTACGAACCTTATTTAAATCTCTCTTAGCCACAGTCTAAATTCTCCTGTCTAAACCACTGTGTGGATAAACCTTCTGCCGATTACCACCTGAAGTGAGCGAATGCCTTGTTAGCATCAGCCATGCGGTGAGTATCCTCTCTCTTCTTAACTGCTGCGCCACGACCGTTCATAGCATCGAGGAGCTCGTTAGCGAGACGCTCTGAGAGACTACGCTCGGAACGTCCGTTAGCTGCGTCCTTCAACCAACGAAGGGCGAGAGACTGTCCACGCTCACTTCGAACCTCGGTAGGAACTTGGTAGTTAGCACCACCAACTCGGCGAGAACGAACCTCTACAACTGGCTTGATGTTGTTAAGAGCCTTGTGGAAGGTCTCAACAGCGTCGGCGCCGGTCTTCTTCGAGATAGTATCGAGAGCTCCATAGAGCGCTCGCTCAGCTACACCCTTTTTTCCGCTGTCCATGATAACGTTGATAGCCTTGCCAACAACGACATCCCCGTAACGTGGGTCTGGTAAAACAATTCGCTTAAAATCGCGCTTCTTTCGTGACATAGCATCCTCTATTCAAAAACTTATTTAGGTCTCTTAGCACCATACTTAGAACGGCTCTGCTTGCGGTCCGCAACGCCGTGAGCCTCTAACTTGCCTCGGATGATGTGGTAACGAACTCCTGGAAGGTCCTTAACACGGCCTCCACGAATCAAAACTACTGAGTGCTCTTGGAGGTTGTGCCCTACTCCTGGGATGTAGCTGGTAACTTCCATTCCTGTCGTGAGACGAACACGCGCTACCTTACGAAGAGCTGAGTTCGGCTTCTTCGGAGTCTGAGTGTACACACGTGTGCACACGCCACGCTTCTGCGGGCAACGAACAAGCGCAGGAGACTTGCTCTTGGTAACTTTCTGGCGACGTCGGTTGCGTACTAACTGATTTATCGTTGGCATCTCTAGCCTAGCCTCTTACTCGATCGATTTTCCCAAACGGCCTTTTCCCGGCGTGCTGGGGACCTAAATTATGCGGACCTAACTATGCTCTGACGCAGTCCACACTTATACGGACCACCCCCAGAGCGAGGCGCCGTGATTACCACATCCAGCATTCAATTCAAAGAGGCACAGCCGTAAAACAGCTTACCTTTGTTGAATAAAAATCGCCCGTGTCTCCTGCGGAGCTACGAACGAACGCCTTCACCTTGGCTTTCTTGGCTTTTTTCCCGGGCAGAATGAATGTTCCTAGGAGCAACCACGTGATGGGGCCGCTAGAAAAGTCGAAGGTCATCGACTTTTAAGGATACTTCCTTTCTGACAACTCTTTTGCGCAGATGGTACCACCGGGAACCGGCATTGCATCCCCCGCAACACCCTTATATCGTTCGATTATAGGGTATGCGATTAGCTTTTCCGGATCATACTCCCTCCGTAAAGGGCGATATCCGCAAAAACACTGCAAAAACTCGTTGCCAAAGGTAAGTATCACGGTGGGAAAAGTGAGTCAACAAACCGGGCTCGAGAGGTCTTGGGGCCTCCCTGCTTACGGTCAAACCGTGATTAGTACCCTAGAACCCGAGAGACTGCTGCCTCTAACCGGGAGCGAGAGAGGAATTGCCTCTCGAGCGCCTCACAGAACGGCACCGGAGTGTCGAGGCTGGCAACTCGCGATACAGGGGCGTCGAGGTACTCAAAGAGGTTCTCGCCAATAAATGCGGCGATCTCACCCCCGATCCCTCCAAAGAGGGTATCCTCATGAAACACCACTACTCTCCCGACACGCCTCACCAGCTCCTCGATTGAGGGGTAATCGAGAGGGACCAAGGTTCGTAGGTCGAGGATGGCTACGGACCATTCCGGATGCTCCTCAGCGACCGCGGTGGCCCAATGCACCCCAGCACCATACGTTATGATGGCGACCTGCTCCCCCTCTCTATGAAGTCGGGCTTTTCCAAACGGCACGAAGTGCGCCCCAAGCGGCACTTCGCCGGACACACTTCGATAAAGCCCTTTGTGCTCGAAGAACATCACCGGATTTGGATCCTCAAGGGCCGTCATCAGCAAGCCCTTCGCGTCGGAGGGGATCGCTGGATACGCCACCTTTAATCCCGGCGTGTGCGTAAACCATGCCTCGTTTGATTGCGAGTGGAAGGGCCCTGCCCCCGTTCCGGCTCCAGTCGGCATACGAACCACAACATTCACATTCTGTCCCCACCGATAATGACTCTTGGCGAGATTGTTCACCACCTGCGTAAACCCACTTGAGACGAAATCGGCGAACTGCATCTCGACCATCGAGCGACGTCCCGCGATACTAAGACCCAACGCGCTTCCAATAATCGCTGACTCACAGAGCGGAGTGTTGCGCACACGCTCCCTACCGAACTCCGTTATGAAGCCATCGGTAACCTTAAAAACACCCCCGTAATCAGCGATATCCTGCCCCATCAAAACGAGATCCCCGTGACGACGCATTCCCTCACGAAGCCCATCAGAAACGGCGTCGATGAAACGCATCGTAGAGACCGTATCGGAGCTCGCGAACGGAAGCTCAGGCGATGGCGCGTACACATCTGCGAGCTCGCGCTCTATCGACGGCTCAACGTCAGGCTCAGAGAACGCTTGCTCGACGTGCGTCTCTATCTCACCCTGTAACTCCGCCCGTACCGCGTTCATCTCTTTGCGAGAAAGCAGTTTTCTCTTGAGGAGATGCCGCTCATAGCGAGCTATCGGATCACGCTTCGCCCACTCCGCCAGAAGTTTCTTCGGAACGTATTTAATTCCGGACGCCTCTTCATGTCCCCGCATTCGGAAAGTCATACACTCAACGAGAACAGGACGAGGCCTCTTGCGAATCGACTCCGCGATTTTGGAGATCGTCGAATGAACTGCACAGAAATCGTTGCCATCGATCGTCATCCCCTCAATTCCGTATCCCTTCGCCTTATCGGCGATAGACGTGCAACGAAATTGCTCGTGAGGAGGAGTGGAAAGTGCGTATCCATTATTCTCGACGAGAAAGATAACAGGAAGGCTCCACACCGCCGCGACGTTGAGCGCCTCATGAAAATCTCCTTCGGAGGTTCCTCCCTCACCACTAAAAACGACCGTCACCTTTCCGCTTTTATCAAGCTTTGACGCGAGCGCTATTCCATCAGCAACCGCGAGCTGCGGACCGAGATGCGAGATCATACCGATGATCTTGCAATCTTGTGTGCCGAAATGAAACGAACGATCTCTTCCTTTCGTAAATCCAGTCGCCTTCCCTTGCCACTGCGCGACAAGTTTCCAGAGCGGA
>JAIXQT010000097.1 GCA_027485595.1 Pseudomonadota bacterium
AATCGGCCCCTCCCATGTGGCTTTCCGGGCGCTTGGAGTAATTTCTCTGGTCGCCTTGGTGACATTACTGAGCGGATACATGCGAAAGCTTAGAATCTCAGCAAAGGTAAGTTTCGTCATGTGCTCCCTGTTGCTTTTTAATCCTGTCGCATATCTCCTCAGTGCGACCTTTATGACAGATTTGCCATTTGTCGTTTTATGGGTTGCGGCGTGTTTCGCCTGGGATATAGCTTTTGCGACACGCAGTAGAGGGTGGACCGCGGCGTCGATAG
Source organism: Pseudomonadota bacterium (assembly GCA_027485595.1). Classification (GTDB taxonomy): domain Bacteria; phylum Bdellovibrionota_C; class UBA2361; order UBA2361; family OMII01; genus OMII01. Next base: position 273 of record JAIXQT010000097.1, read on the forward strand.
GTTTATCGTCACTCGCGATCGCTCAACGTCAGTTTGGGATTCTAATTCCCTGCGCCGTTCTTCTTCTCATTCTGCGGACGTACTGGTCCTCTGAACAGCCCGCTGAGAAAGGCCGGGCTGGCTTAAAGGGTTTGTTATGTGCGGCCATTGTAGCGATCTTCGCCGGGGCGATGCTGTATCTCTGGATGCGTGCGCTGGGGGGGTATCAACCGCCATTGTTTTCTGGTGATCCTTGGCGGTATTTTGTTCCCTCAAATTTTAAGATGGTGGTTTTGCTATCCCTGGGGTTGCTCCCAGCAGGAGTGTTGATCGGTCCGTCTAATAGTGGCGTCTCACACTTTCTTAGGTTCGCGAGAGTCTTATCGCTACTGGTAGTTTTCTGTGGTGTATATTTTCTTTCAACAGGGGAGTCGATCCTCTACGGCAATCTGCTCTCGCCATTCGGTATCGCTCGCACTGACGAGTTGCTCGTGGGGGAGCGAACGGTTCTGTTCCTGCCATGGATGAATGGGCTCGCTTTGGCTCTTGGCGTTGGTATGTTCGTGCGGACCATTCCTAGCATGATGACGTCCTGCGCTAGCTTCTTTCGGGATAGTGACTTGAGTAACGGAAAAGCCGGTGGCAGATTCGGTGCGGTTCTGGTTAGCTCCACCCTTTTGTACCTGCTCGTATTCTCCTTACGAGGGGGATTTGATCGTTATCTTCTTCCAGCCTTGCCAGGATTACTCGTGATTGCGGCTACAGCTGTCAACAAGCCATCCCCTCGGAGACTTCGCGCCGCTTACGGTGCACTGGTGTGCATGGGGGCGCTTTCGGTCGCACTATCATACGATTACTTCCGCTGGAATGAGGTCAAATGGCAGGCTGCGACGGAGCTCGTTTCAAGTGGAGTTTCATCCGCGAAGATTCACGCAGGGTATGAGTGGCACGGATGGTATCACGGAGATACCTCTCCATTTCCGGGTGGATTATCCTCTGGGTATTCTCACGCGATATCTTTTTCTGATTCGATTGATTCTTTTTCTGTCAAAGCTGAAAAGGAATGGGTCGGTGTTTTTCCCCCTTTTCGACACAAGATCTTCGTCTTAGAGCGTGTAGGAGGCCGGTTAACAGCGTCTGTGCCCTAGAGTGCGTCTGACCGGGCGAATGCAAGCCATCTTAGAGCTTTAGCGCTGAAACAATAAGCGACGGCGTTGGGATCACAAACTCGTTTCCAGAGCGAAAGCGCCCCAGGTCTTCGAGTATTGAATCTCTTATCTTCCCCTTGACCTCATCGGTTTGGAGTTCAATAGCTCCCCCCATCCGAGTGCCTGCTTGGACCGCTTCAAAAAACATCTCAGGGTTTTGAAGGTGCCATGCGGTCTCGAACGTGCGCGCGTGGATGTCTGTGAACCCATGCTCGCTGAGAAAGGCCTTAGCTGTTTCGGGCGATGAATACATGAAAATGTCTTGTGCCGGTGGGATTACCGACATGTCGGCGTATTGTTTGAGAGGCTTAAAGATCAAGGAAAGACCGGGTGACTCAGCTGGTGAGCACCAGATGGTGAACGCGAGCCGTCCTCCTGATTTCACGACGCGCGATGCCTCCAGTAATGCCACGTCTTGATTCGGGACGTGCAGGAGTAAATAGTTCATAACGACAGCGTCAAATGATCCGCTCTGGAAGGGGAGCGCCTCGACATCCCCGTGACAGAACTCAATCCCGGGGTACAGGCTTTTGGCGATTCGAACCATCTCGTGTGAGTAGTCGCATCCCGTCACAACCGCTTCGCGGAGGGACGCCCGATAGCAGAGATGTCCCGGGCCACACCCACAATCGAGAAGCGTTGTGCCTGGTTGGATGTTGAGCTCGTCCAGCACAGCATCAATGAGCTGGGCCGTTACACTGCCCCAGGTGCTGTCATACGCTGGCGCTTTCCGCTCCCACGCCGCTGACTCAAATTTTTTAAAATCACTCATAGGCACGTAGCGGTGGAGGAGCGAGTTTTAAATTTTATACGCCGCCTCGTAATCACGCATGCTCTGCCGGATAACCTCGTACGCCGTCTTGCGATTATACAACTTACTCACCTCAACTTTCGGCTGGGTCTTCGCGCCTGGAACCTGTTTGTAGGTGAGGAAATAGTGGTGAATCCGGTCGATGGTTCCCTTAGCAACATCCGCGAGCTCTTGGGTATGGGTGTAGGTCTCATCGTTCTCCAGGACGGCTATGATCTTGTCGTCGGCTTCTCCGCCGTCGATCATGCGAAAGCCTCCGATGGGGCGGGCGTTGACGATGATATCGCTGTGCTGAATCGGGCGCGATGTGAGGATACAGATATCCATTGCGTCACCGTCACCGACGATGTTTTTTTTGCCGGTCGCTTTGGCGCATAGCTTGGCGATCCCGTCACCGCACAGAGTGCGGGGGATGAAGCCATACAAGGTAGGGCAGTGGTTGGAGAACTTCTGAGGGCGATCAAGACGGAGGATGCCGGTCTCTTTATCGACCTCAAACTTCATGGTGTCGGTGGGAACGATCTCGACGTAGCAGGTTACGAGAGCTGGAGCGTCAGAGCCGGCGGAGACGCCATGCCATGGGTGGGCGCGGAACTGTTGAGGGGTGCTATTCATGAGGGGATGATTAGCGTATTCGGGGATAAAATCAAGGAGTTGGCGCCAGATTTTCGGTCTAGATAGCTATTTCGCCGACAAAAGTGAGTTCATTTTTGTTGTTCGTGAGCTGCTTGCCGTCATACCAGCGAGTTTTCTCACCCAGGAGGTGGCGGATCTTCGTTAGATTCTCAAAGTCTGGCGCTCCCTTAAACTTCACGGTTACGCAGAAAAAGGAGCAGAGTCGTTTTGAGAGCCATGTGTCGAGTATCGCAAGGGTGCGATCGGGTGTGGTTATCACATCACAGATAAGCCACGAGACGGGCTCTTTCGGCAGCCAGGTGAAGGCATCTCCCTTTATGAAGGTTGCGTTTTTATCGCGCATAAGGCGCTCGTCCAGGGGGCTTCTATCGATGCCGGTCGTTTTGAGTCCGTGTTTAACCATGACGTGGGTCCATCCACCGGGGCACGCCCCCAGATCCACGCACGTTGCTCCCCGTAGTGGCTTTAGATTGAAAACGTGGATCGCCTCTCGAAGTTTTTTGAACGCTCGGGATGGGGGTTCCTTGTCATCGGGGATTTCGACGTAGCCAGCCGGGTAGGGGCTGAGGTTCGTCCGAAGCGCTTGCTGCTCCTCGGGGCTGGTGATGCTCATGAAGGTGAGAGAGGGGCTCGCAATGATAACCTGGACGAAGGGGGCGTTGGGGGAAAGCTCCCGAGAGGCTCCTTTTAAGAGAGAGCGTCGCCTTTGTTTCAGGATTGCGGTGACCTCTTGATGGATGAGCCGAGGGCGGCTGTATTCCTCGCCGGTGTCAACGG
>JAIXQT010000263.1 GCA_027485595.1 Pseudomonadota bacterium
CACAACCATATAAGCAATCGAGCTTTACGGCCGCCGCTCGCAAAACAGCCACATCTCAAAAAGGCCCCATCTTTAAGCCGAGAGAGCGAAGCTCAAAAAAAGACCCTCAGGCAACCTCATAGGTCACCCGAGGGTCTTTTCGGCTTCACAAGCCAGACCGACTAGTCAGCCTGCTTACGAAGGAACGTTGGGATCTCAAACTTCTCCTCGTCCTCTGATGTCGAGAGAACAGAGAGCTTCTTGAGCTTGATAACCTCAGAGGCGCCAGCGCCGAGCTGCTTGCGAGCGAACGCTGGGATGTCCATGCTCTGGGTCTTGAGACCTGCCTGCTGAGCAGCCATCTGCTGAGCAACTGGAGTAACCGTAACGGTCGAGTCGTCAGCTACAGCGTCACTTCCAAACCCGGTAGCGATAACGGTAACACGTACCTTATCCTCGGTGTTCGGATCGATAACCATACCCCAGATGATATTTGCGTCCTCGTGTGCCTCTGAGTGAATGAGCTCTGCAGCCTCGTTAACCTCTTGAAGGGTAACGTCAGGGGAAGCCGTAACATTGATGAGAACTCCACGAGCGCCGTGGATAGAGATGTCCTCAAGGAGTGGGCTCGAGATGGCCTTTTCAGCAGCCTCAACAGCACGATTGTCTCCGCTCGCCTCACCAGTTCCCATCATCGCCATGCCCATCTCGGACATAACTGCGCGAACGTCAGCGAAGTCTACGTTAACAAGTCCCTCACAGATGATGAGGTCACTGATTCCCTTGACTGCTTGGTAGAGAACATCGTCAGCCTTGCGGAAGGTATCGAGGAGCGATGTGTTACGACCAGCGATCGAGAGGAGTCGTTGATTTGGGATCGTGATGAGCGTGTCAGCGTGCTTGCGAAGCTCTTCGATACCACGGTCAGCGTTGCGCATACGGCGCTTTCCTTCGAAGAGGAAGGGCTTCGTAACAACACCTACCGTGAGGCATCCGAGGCTCTTAGCTACCTCAGCTACAACAGCGGCGCCGTACGTACCGGTTCCACCACCCATTCCGGCGGTGATGAACACCATGTCAGCGCCTTGAAGCGCCTCACGGATAGCCTCAACGCTCTCACGAGCAGCGGCGCGACCAACTTCAGGATCAGCGCCTGCGCCAAGACCCTTGGTGATGTCGTCGCCAAGACGTATCTTGTTCTTCGGAAGAGATGATGCGAGCGCCTGTGAGTCTGTATTAGCGGCGAAGAACTCCACGCCGGTAAGTCCACTTCGGATCATGTTATTGACGGCGTTCAATCCACCACCACCGATTCCGAACACCTTAATAACTGCATTGTTGTTGCCGGTCATATCGCTCATGCCATTCCCCTCCGCACTACCTTGAAAATCAAAATCGATCTGCTCCCAGTCCGCCACGCTGCTCCTCGTATCTCTTCGAATCCGATCACGCGGTAATCGTTACCAAATCAACAGAGAAGCGAACCTACCTTAGAACATCTCGTTCGAGAGCACCGTTTCTCCGACGCCACACTGAACGCAAGCCGTCCCATTATTCCCCATTGACACGAAAAGTAAAGACTTACCAAACGTGTTTTCATTCTTTAGGAACGGTTTTTCAGAGCAATGTGCGAGCCTCAAAGTCACTTTGCGACGCGCACCGTTTTCTCTTCAGGAAGATACCTCCTAACCCCCAGAAGGACCACGGGAACTGCCCAGAAATTCCGACTAAAAATGCTCCGTAAACCAACCAACCACTCGACGCACGGTGCGCGAGACCGGCCCTCTTCCGGAAACGGCTCGGCCGGTACCCGTATGTGCGGCCCCGTGCAAGACGAGCCCAACGGCAGCAGCCGATTCAGGTCCCTTGACAAGGTCAGTCAAACCGCCGACGCCATCCGGAGACGCGACACGAACCGGAAGATTGAAAACGTGCTCCGCCACCTGCGAGATTCCCGGAAGATTCGCGCTTCCACCAGTGAGTACGAAACCGCTCGTGAGCATATCGAGGCATCCAGACTTTTGGAGCTCGCGCTGAATGAGCGTGAACATCTCTGATACACGTGGTTCGATGATCTCAGCGAGCACGAACTTCGAAAGCACCCGCGCAGCACGACCACCGGTGGATGGCACCTCAAGGGTGTCGTCCTTTCGAACTCCGGCGGTTATAGCGGAGCCGTACTCACACTTAATCTTTTCAGCCGCTGCTAACGGAGTACGAAGCCCCGCTGCGATATCATTTGTGATGTGATTACCACCCACAGCGAGAACCGCTGTAAACTTCACCGCCCCCCCATGGAAGACCGAGATGCTGCACGTCCCGCCACCGATATCGAGCAAGCACACGCCGAGCTCTTGCTCCTCTTCCGAGAGAACTGCGCGAGCCGACGCAAGAGGAGCTGCTACGATGTCTTGGACCGCAAGCCCACAGCGGTTAGCGCATTTGACGATGTTTTGAGCGCTCGCTATCGCGCCTGTGATGATGTGCACACGCGCCTCAAGCCGTACACCGGAGATACCTATCGGGTCCTTAACCCCATCTTGCTCATCGATGACAAACTCTTGCGGAATAACGTGGAGGATCTCCCGATCCATCGGGACAGCTACGGCCTTTGCCGCCTCGACCACTCGCTCGATATCAAGCGCCGAGACCTCTTTCGCCTTAACCCCCACGACGCCGTGGCTGTTCTGCGAACGGAGGTGACTCCCCGATATGGTGGCGTACACGGTGCTGATCTCGCAGCCGGCCATCGTCTCGGCCTGGGCCACCGCCTTGCTAATGGCGTTAACGGTGCCCTCGATATTGACGACGACACCCTTACGAAGACCGCGGGAGGGGCTCGTCCCGACGCCGATAACATCTATGCGCCCATCAGCTTTACGCTCCCCCACGACGACCTTGATACTTGATGTCCCAATATCGAGACCCGCGATGAGAGAGGAAGGGCTTGGCATGTGACCGCTCTGAAAAAAAGGTTACCTAACCTGGGATTATTCAGTGTTCCCACGGAACCCAAACAGCGTAACGCAGTTTGAAGAACCTCAACTGAATTTAAGTAACTTAAAACTGGGATAGTTTCAAGGTAGAAATGGTAATCATTTTTCTTCCGGCGGGGGAGCCTTAAACTTCACAATCCCGACCTTTGAGAACGCGAGATCAACCTTCGCAATCTCCGGAAGTCTATCCTTGAGCTGCGCGAGGAGCGCCTTCAAGCGCCGGCCCTGATCCTCAATGACAGCAGAGGAATCCGACATTGACGAGCCAAATACCACTGGAAACTGGAGCTTATCGAAATTTACCGAGATATCCCCCTTCCCCTCGAAGCTTATTGACTCAACCGGAAGCTCAACGGAGCGCTCAAGAACAGTAATCGCCCGCTGCGCGAGATCGAGTTGAGCTTGAGACCTCTCTGGGCTCGCTACCCGAGACGCGAGCCCGTACAACGGCACCAACGCTCGCAAGGTTTCATCGGTCATCCCGGGGGCGTTGCCGTTAGCTGGAATGACCAACGACCCGTCAGACCCAATAATCCACCGCTCATCGTCCACAAGGGCGATAAACCGGGGCTTGCGCTCCTCAATAGTTAGCATGAAGCAACCGAACGCCGGCATAACACCATCATCACACGAGTTGAGCTCGACCCCTTTTACCCAAGGATTCTCGGCAACCCGCGCCTTGATACTCGTCTCGTTGAACATCCACCATCCAACGGATCGATTAAGAGGAAGTATCCGTTCAATCTCCGCGCGAGAAAGGGTATGAAGCCCTTCGATCCGGACCTCTTTCTTGTTTAACAGAGTAATGGCTTGCTGCTTCGCAGTTTCGAGTCCGTTCGAGATGCGGCCCGGGTTATCGAGCACATGGATGAGGACAACGCTGGAGGCGATGAGGGAGGTAAAGAGAACTCGCATAACGGCAGTATAGAGTGACGAAAGGATTATGCCGAGGGGGTATTTTTGGGGGACTTCGAAGTGCGAAAACGTAGGCGTTGACGTTCACGTGAGACGTAAGACGTGAGACGTGAGACGTAAAACGAGAGAGAAGCCACCTCCGGGCGAGGATCAGCCCCACTCTATATCCACAAGCGCACCTCAGGCTCAAGAACGATGCCGGCTTCCCCGAGAGCCTTCTCTTTACAGGCATCAATCAACGCGACGACATCTTTGGCCGCCCCCTCCCGCCTCGGATTAACGATCCAATTGGCATGAAGCTCGGAGATCATGGCGCCACCGATCGTTACTCCCTTCATGCCTATTCGCTCAAGGAGCATCCCCGCAGCAAGTTCAGGTGATGGATTCTTAAAAACAGATCCGGCAGATGGAAGGGAAAGTGGCTGCCGCGCGCGTCGCTCAGCGAGATTGCGCGCGCACCGCTCCGATATCTTCGTCCGGTCACCATCCACTAGGGAGAGACGAGCGGATGTTACGACGGAGCCCGCGGGCAATCCGGAGTGCCGATACCTCCACGGAAGCTCATCCCGCTGCCATACCACCCTACTACCATCGGCGAGCACAGCGCCAACCTCAACGATCCGAGAAGCTATCTCACCGCC
>JAIXQT010000250.1 GCA_027485595.1 Pseudomonadota bacterium
ATACACTTCCCAGGTTGACCGGTCTTGCGTGAGCTGCTCACGGCAGAAGACGCACAACCGGGCTCTTCACAACGATCGCCTCCTCCATGCCTTTTACACTTGCCAGGTTGCCCGGTCTTGCGTGAGCTGCTCACGGCAGAAGACGCACAACCGGGCTCTTCACAACGATCGCCTCCTCCGTGCTTCATACACTTCCCAGGTTGCCCGGTGTTGCGCGAGCTGGTTTGTGCACCAGCGGTGCATCCGGGCTCTTCGCAACGGTCGCCTCCTCCATGCTTGATACACTTGCCGGGTTGCCCGTTCTTGCGTGAGCTGTTTTGTGCACCAGCGGTGCATCCGGGCTCTTCACAACGATCACCTCCTCCATGCTTAACGCACCTCCAGAGGTGCCCAGTGCCTCGTGGGCTGTTCTGTGCCGAAGCTTTACAGTCGGGTTCTTCGCAACGATTGGCTCCTCCATGCTTTCGACATTTGCCGATGAGGCCGGTGCCCCGTGAGCTGGTTTCCGCAGCAGTGGTGCACCCGAGCTCGTTGCATTCAGTGCGCTTGCGTTTCGAGGCCACCCTGTACAAACAACAGACGTTCGTGCTGATTTCCAAGCGCGTGTGTTGCAGGTTGGAAAAAAAAGGCGTTCGCAATGGTCCTATCGCAAGTTCAATGCTCTCAAAACCCTGCGCTGTTGGGGCGTATCGTCAAACTCACGGGGCGCAAGAGTGCCATGGTCGACCTGTACCGGTTGGATCAAGCCCGTCAGCGGGTTGCTGCCCTGGACGAGGAAGCCTACACGACGTTGCGACAGCCTATCGAGAAGCTCACGGGGCAAAGATTCAAAAATGAAGAGAGCTTTCACAAGTTCATTGGGGACACTGGGTGGGATCAGCTCCTAACGACCATAACTCCCAGAGCAAAGTCAAAACCAGGATCCGCCAAAGACCTCATGCTCAAGTCCGTCCAGAAGTTTACTCGCGACCGGCTGTTGCGACAGGAGGAGCTCAAGCGTTGCGAGCAATTGGGTACTACCGACACGCTTGACGCCGCGCAGCGCCAAGCCATTGCAGCAATTCGCGCGGGTCAGTCTGTACTCCTCGGAGGACCGCCTGGTTCGGGCAAGACCCATTGTGCCCTGTATACCCTTGATATATTTGGGTTGAGCAAGACGGTGCTCTACGTCTCGCCTACCGCGGAGTTAGCTCTGCAGGCGTTTGCGAACCTCAAGGAGACGTTCGGGTCGCTTGCCGTGGGTATTGTCACTCCACTGCTCGCGCACGTCCCACCGCAAGTCTCGGTGCTGGTTGGCACCCCACAGGAGATGTGGTCCTACCTCCGTCAATCTCCTCTCGCCTGGGAGATAGCCATACTCGATGAAATCCACACCATCTCCGATGCGAGTCTGGGGTACAGCGACGCCCTGCAGTATCTGATGATGAGCATGCAGGGAGAGGCGAAGCAGGTGATTGCGCTGTCGGCGACGATCCGCCCTAGCGATCTGGAACGCCTCCGAGCGTTTCTGGCGCGGTGCGCGGGGCTTGAGGATGTGCTCCGCCTGGACCTCGATCCGTCACCTGTACCTCGCAAGAACTACTATATCGGCGACAAGGGATTGCGGGCTTGGGTTCCTGGGCAGAGCCCTCCCACGGTGGAGATTACACCCGATCTTTTGTTTCGGTGTTTCCGGCAACTCGGATTGGACGGAACATTGGTATTTGCGGAGAATGATCTGGCGACGTGGAATCTGTTTACCGGCATGCTGAGCTACTTGGATAGTCAGAACGACGTGTACTACGGGAGGGTTCGTGGTGCTGCGGAGGAGATTAACCATGCGATTGACGAATCACTCAAGCACAAGGCCGAGATTCGACGCATTGAGATGTCCAGTACGGCGACGGTGGCCAAGGTGCAGACGGAGTGTGGTCACCACCGCAGTCAGATGGCGGCATGGCGCGACCGTGCGTTGGCGCGTTTGCACGAGGTGCTCAAGAAAGAACTCCGCATCGATGCGAGTGCTCTGCCGTACAAGGAGAAGGTCGCGAGCGGGATGGAGGAGGTCCTGAGCTCGCTCGAAGAGGGTCGCGCGATTAGCATCGGTGCCAAAGCCGTGTTGCAGTCGCTGGTGAATGCAAACGAAGAAGACGGGATCCCCGAGTCCTTGCCGCTGATCAGCACCTTCTTCCAGTTCCGAGGGTCACGAGGCGACGTGGAGCACAAGGAATTCGATGCGTTCTTGCGGATGCATACCGATAGTCGCACCGGCAAGATGAGAATCAATAGCGACAGCCAGGCCGAGTGGTCGGCGATCAACAACCTGGTGGCACTGGCCGAGGCGGAAGGGTTGACGGCGGAGCAGGTCCGCCCGATCATCCAAGTGACTGTACGAGCCCTACAGTACGGTGTGGCGCTGATGATGCCTTCGTTGCCGTTTGTGGTGACGCACACGATCCGTCGCTATCTCAATGAGAGGCGGATCCCCTACGTGTTTTCGACGCACGACATGGCCATGGGCATCAACTATGGGCTTCGGAATGTGGTCATCCTCGACACAGGCACGGCGCGTGGAGCGGTCAGCCCTTCGCTTTTGGTGCAGATGGCGGGGAGGGCGGGAAGGCGAGGTCTGGATACGGACGCTCGCATTGTCTATGGCAACATCACGCCCGTGACACGACCCGACGAGCTCGAGGAGTTGACCTTCCCGGAACCTCTCTACGCGGTGGACAGTGAAGAGGCGCGCGTCTGCAGCCTTTATCCACCCGTCGCTGCGATCGGTGACGAGGTTGAGATAATCAAGTTGTTTCGCAAGGTTCACCATAGTGTGCGGAGGCGGTCAAACATGTGCAACGAGGCACTCTTGATGCACCTCCTCGGCTATGAAGAGTCACACGCGGCTGGCCAGCCTTACCAACTCCCCGGGTGTTTCAGTGCCGAGGCGGTCTGTTTCACATTTCATCTCCTTCGTGGTGTGCACCTGGCCGGGCTCCAGCTCGATCTGCAACAGCCCTCGAGTCGAACGATCGAAAAACTGGTTCAACTGACCAAGACACTGAACCAGACGCTAACGCGCGCGTGCTTTCGCAAGTAGGCAGACACTCGTGGTGATGGGCGTGGCGACTCCCGAGCGGTGCGTGGTGGGGCCTGTGGAGTCTGTGGATGGTGAGCTGCACCGGCGTCTGCAAGAGCTCCTGAGGGCGTGCGAGCGCCAAGAGCCTGTCGAGACGGTGCGGGGCATGTTGGATGGTCTGGTGCTGGTGCACGATGCACCCGCCGGACTCATCGCGTGGAGCCAGAACTTTTTGCGCATCTACCGCGGCAAGATCGCCGCCGAGTCATTGATGCGCAGCATCTCCGAGATCCAAGAGGCGATACAGCGGTGGTCGGAGGGGGAGAGGGTGGATCCGGTAGCCCTGAGGCGCATGACGGAAGCCATCCATCGGCATGCATCGACCATGTATGAGACGTACCCGGATCACCCCATCTTGGATCTAGTGGATAGCATACTCTTACAGATAGGCGTAGTATGCCTCCTGTCAGCGAGCCGCCTGTAACAGGAAACTTTGTCTCACGAGTAAAAGAGAATCATTTATAATGGAGGGTCCGCTGTGGTTTGTCACCTGCTACTTCAACCCTTTTCAGTGCGCGTACCGCCAGCAGCTCTTCATTGAGTTTACTCGCCACATCACCGAGGACGTAAGGGCTCCCCTGCTGAGTGTGATCTGCGACTATCGGTCGAGCGACCATCCTCGCGACTTGGGTTCTCTGGTGTACGGGGATCGCTTGCTTGTCAATTGCGATTCGTTGCTGTGGATCAAGGAGAACCTCCTGAACCTGGGCATCCGCCACATCCTGGAGTCTCATCCCGACGTGAAGGCGATTGCGTGGGTGGACTCGGATAT
>JAIXQT010000210.1 GCA_027485595.1 Pseudomonadota bacterium
CGAAAAAACCGGAGGCGTATCCACTGAGATACGCTGAGGATTTTTTCGGCGGCTCCAACGAAGTTGCAGTCAAACTATCGAAATGCGCAGCAGGAAATCATTTTTCACCACCCTGCTAGCATATCCTCCCGTCACCGCAGGCCCTAATCCCTCGCCCCTACCCCGCTCTCCGTACCACCTGCGCCCCATGCACAAGGTTCGACAACCGATCAAGCGAGCGATACGAGATAGCCTCCGCTACCGTCTCCTCATCAATCAAATCGCTCCCGGCGAGATCGGCTATCGTTCGAGCGACACGAAGCACCCGAACGTATCCGCGAGCGCTCATCCCAAGCCGCTTAATCGCCTGCGTAAGCAGATCACGTGCCCCTGCGGTAATCGTGGCGGTATCACGGATAACCCCATCGGAGATCTCGTTATTCAGGGTTCCATACCGCGAGATCTGTCGCTCTCTCGCTACACGAACAGCCTCAGCCAAGGACTCATGCTGACTCGTCTTCGTTACCCGCGGAGCAACAAGGTCTTCAACCTCAACGGACTCAAGCTCAACGTGCATATCGATTCGATCGAGGATCGGTTGGGATAATTTGGCGATATAATCACGGATAGCATAGTGAGGGCAGCGGCAACCTCCTCCCTTAGAACCAAAGCGACCACACGGACAGGGATTCATGGCGGCGATTAATTGAAAGCGCGATGGAAAGTGAACCGACGCGCGAGCCCGAGCGACCTGCACCCATCCGACCTCCAGTGGCGATCGGAGGGACTCGACCGTGGTGCGTCGAAACTCCGGGAACTCATCCAGAAAAAGAACCCCTCGGTGCGCGAGGCTGATCTCACCCGGTCGAGGACCGAGCCCCCCTCCTATCAGTCCAACATCGCTGATCACGTAATGGGGAGTTCGAAATGGGCGCACACCGGAAAGGATCGGCTCAGTCGGCTGTCCCGCGATACTGTGGATTCTCAGCACCTCCAGCACCTCGGTGGATGAAAGCGGAGGGAGGAGTGAGGCAAGTCGCTCCGCGAGCATACTTTTGCCACAACCGGGGGGGCCAATCATGAGGAGGTTGTGTGCGCCGGCCGCCGCTATGGTGAGGGCTCGCTTAGCGGCGTTCTGTCCGACGACATCATCGAAGCTCTTCGGCTCGTATCTGCTCTGTTGCGGCGAGCTCGCATGGTACCGAGGCTCCTCTCTCCCATTAAGAATCCGTATCACTTGAGAGAGCGTTCGCACACCAAGCACTCGGACGCCCTGCACGACTGCGGCCTCAGCACCGCTGGCCTCGGGCACTACAATAACTTTTCGGTTCTGCTGCGCGGCCGCTACCGCGTGCGCGGTAATTCCGGGCGTCTCCTTGACCTCCCCCGTGAGTGAAAGTTCGCCACAAAAGGCGAGATCATGGAGCGCTTGCTGCGGAACCCCACCGAGCGCGCACGCGAGCGCAACGGCTATCGGGAGGTCAAACGCGGCGCTCTCCTTCTTAACCTCCGCGGGTGCTAAATTCACCAAAATCTCCTGACTTGCGTCAAATCCGCTATGCTCCAACGCGGAGACGATACGGTCACGAGACTCTCGGACCGCGGTCCCTCCGAGTCCCAGTACCGTAAATTTCCGATTTCCGCTTCGAACGGTTAACTCGACCTGCACCGGAAGCGCATCCAGGCCGACGACACAACTTGAGTGGACGGTGGCAAACATGTCGAGCATTTCGAGACTACCCCCAAAAAGTTGCCTCTTTTTTCTCCCGCTTCACGACCAGCGCTGACCACTCGGTCAACATTGTTACCTCCATCTCTTCCACCCCACGGTACGACTTGTGCTACCGATCAGACAGCCGAGCGACGGGGGCCCGCAAGCCTTGCCGAATCAACGGGTTAGCCGCAGTGCACAACAACGACAGGTAATAATTTCCTTTGGGTCAATGGAAACAAATTCAGTAAACCAGGCGCTGCTGCAGGACATCTGGCAAAAGATCCCTCAAGAGGAGAAAAACGAGGCCGCTTCGCGAGCTCAATCAACCGCCATTTCAACCATCTTGATCTTACTCATGTTCGGGTGGGCCATGGCGGTTGGGATGCGCGAACAGTGGTATTTTTGGGGCACCTTCTTCATCGTACCATTCGCCTTTCAGGTCGCCACCTCAAAGGCCTGGCACGCCCAGAAACCAAAATTCCTCGTTGAACACACCGCCGCTCGGGCAGCGGCTTGTTTCTACGCCCAGCAATGCGACGGGAAGCACCTTGTGCCATCCGTCCAGTTCAGGGGCCTTCTCGAACGCCCCTCGTCTGAGGAACGGCACATCGACACAGATCAGCGCACCGATGAAGAACAGCTCTCGGAGGCTGACACCTCCGGCAACGAGATCGAAGAGGTTCAAGGTCCAGTCCTGGTATGGGTTGCACTCTTCCCCGACTCTCTAGTCATCTTCTCTGAGACCCCATTCGGCTCTCAGCGGGAGTTCGCCCATAACACCTCTGAGGACATCTCTGTCAGCGCCGATGATATGGAGGAGGACTTCGGAAACCAGCGCCGCCTCGCGATATCGGTCAGGGATGAAACCGGGGTCGAAAAACGATGGGTGCTCTCGAGTAAGCACGATGCACACCTCGCACTTTGCCAACGAAAGCTCCTTAAGGCCATGGAGAGGCGGCAAACCCTCATGGCGCAAGCCGCTCTGGCAGAGCGAAACGCTGCTAAGCACGAGGCGCTCGCATCTCTCGAGGGGTAATTGTCCCTTGAGCCCCCCGGGGGAGACGGGGCCTGCGGCCCATGACGCCTTGCGATGGTCCTCTTACCCACGATTCGGAACTTGCGACACCGACCGTTGCGAGAGATGATTGGGGTAACCGTGTATTATGGTGAGAGAACTCAAGAGGCCCCTCAGCAAAGGTCCCCCACCCGACACCTGTCGTCGTAGTGGTCCCGAGGCGCATTTTGGTTCCCAACCTTTAGCTCTATCAGCAACGCCCCTATGAATCGCTCTCGAAACCCGCTCACTCTCGGTCATCTCCTCACCATTACAGCCTCACTTCTTGTGTCAGGGCAGTATCCGGTGGAGGTTGCTAACGCCCAGACAAAGCAGGACGGGGCTGGAGCATCGACCCTCTCCTCCAAACAGAAGGTAACGATCATTATCGACCGTGAGCGAACCCCCGAGCGCACCCTACTCCTTCTCAAGATCATGGTCCCTCAAGACGCCAAGGTGGAATCGTTCGCGCTTGAGAACCCTGCGCGTATCGTCGTCGATTTTCATGGCGTATCTATAAAAACGAGCGAAAACTTGGTACCACCACAAAACGCCGTGATTAAGATGATTCGTCTTGGAGCTCATGCGGATAAATTGCGAATCGTACTAGATCTCTCAACACCAAACGCGCCACAGTACGAATGGCGTGGAGGTGCTCGACAAGCGACCCTTCGGATCGTTGAGTCAGGGGCTGCACCTGCTGTTGCTCCGGTGGCGCCTCCCCCTCAATCAGCGACGCCAACGAAGGCACCAACACCGCCAGCGCTGGTCTCAGTAGCACCAACACCCCCTGCAGCGGAGCCCACAAAAGTACCCGCTACGCCAACGGCGAGTAAACCAACGAGTGTGCCCACCGCTCAACCGACTGTGACGCCATCACGGAAACCGAGCTTGACCCCTACGAGCACACGAACAGCTACAC
Source organism: Pseudomonadota bacterium (assembly GCA_027485595.1). Classification (GTDB taxonomy): domain Bacteria; phylum Bdellovibrionota_C; class UBA2361; order UBA2361; family OMII01; genus OMII01. The sequence continues at coordinate 3,670 of JAIXQT010000210.1, forward strand.
CGACCATCACCCCAACAACTACACCAACATCCACTCCCACCAGAACTGCGACCGTTGCTCCAACGATAGCGCCTACGCCTCCTCCCACCACGGTACCTACAATCCAACCAACGGTGGAATCGCGCGCGACAACGAAGGCTCCGAAACTTCCGGATATGACCGACAAGGAGCTCGAAGAGGCTCTCGACAAAGAGGTTGCAAAGGCAGCTCGCGCGTTGGAGCGCGGAGAGGAACTTACTGACCTCGCCGATCTCGATGGTGAAGATCTTGTCGATGTCACTGAGGAGGATATCGAGGAACCGGACACAATCGGGGAGAAACCTCCCACCGCGCAACGCGCGGCACCAACAAACAAAGCGGCGGGTATCGTTACGAAGGACCTCAAGAGCGGCACCGCCGTTCAACCAACCACTAAACCTGACACGTTAGGTGGCCTTCGCGCCAACCCGATACCTCCTCCTCCCGCAACCGACTTCACGGTTCAAAGAGCCGAGTTCTCCTTCCTGGAGCCTGATCACAAAGAGGCATTCCGAATTACGTTAAGTCGAGCCGGTGCCCAAGCGCAGATGAGCAAGGTCGACCCGTCCACATACAAAGTGGTCATCACAAAGTGCGGGCTTGCGAATCTTGGTCTCGCCCTGCCCCAGTATCCACCCGCCGATTTTAAGGGGATTTTGGCATCCACTCCGAAGGTAGAGGGGGCCTCGGTGGAGATTACTATACAGGTGGAAGAGGGAGTGTCCCTCACGACCCTGACTCGCGATAAAGAGCTCTGGATTAAGCGACAGTAATCCCAGGGGGTCATGGTCATGGGCCGCGGCACTCTCCGCCCCGACACTTAGCAGGGTGGTAAATAAAGGTCTTATGCGGGGCATCTCGACAAGGTGGCAGCACCTTGATTAAAGCATGAAATAATATTCAATAGATCTAGGCATATACACCTCCCCCCCTGATCATCTCCGGCACGTATCGCCGAAACACTCAACATGCGACCTACGACGTGTCTCGTTACTATCCTGCGAGCACTCAAGTTTCCCTCAGTCCCCGCCGACCCTCTTACCATACGAGGATCTCCTGCCTACGAGCGGATCTCCCCGTTTATGAACACACATTCCGTTAATGGTGGGCACTACTATGGAAAAACGCATCTCAATCGGCGTACCGAAGGAAACAGGAAGAGGAGAAACCCGCGTCGCGGCCACTCCTGATTCCGTAAAACGCCTCGCCAAGTACGGATTCGATATTAATGTGGAGGAAGGCGCGGGACTCTCGGCGGGTTTTCGAGATGAGGATTACGACGCGGCGGGCGCGAAGATAGTGTCCAATCGAGACGTATGGGCGAATCCCCTGGTGACCAAGGTCGCTCCTCCCACTGAACACGAAAGTTCTATTCTTCAATCGGGGGCGATGATCGTGTCCCTCCTGGAACCGTACAGAAATGCGCATCTCCTTGAGCGCTTCGCGAAGGAGAAGGTTGACGCACTCGCGCTCGAGGCTATTCCACGAACATCGCGAGCTCAAGCTATGGATGTGCTCTCTTCGCAAGCGGGAATCGCGGGATATCGCGCGGTGCTCGAGGCGGCTCAACATTACGGCCGATTCTTCCCGATGATGATGACCTCCGCCGGGTCGGCGAAAGCAACAAAGGTAACCGTTCTTGGCGCAGGTGTGGCGGGACTCCAAGCGATTGCGACGGCGCGAAAACTTGGAGCAACGGTCGAAGCGTATGATGTTCGCCCAGAAACGCGCGAACAGATCTTATCGCTTGGCGCCAAACCGATTGAGATCCAGCTCGAAGAGTCCGGGAGTGGGACAGGAGGCTACGCAAAGGAACTTTCCGATGATTCCAAGAGGAAGATCCAAGACGCCCTCGATGAAAAACTCTCAAAGAGCGACATCATTATCTCTACGGCGAACGTTCCAGGACGCAAAGCTCCCCTTCTCATCTCTGAGTCCGTTGTCGCCAACATGCGATGCGGTTCTGTAATCGTCGACATGGCGACACCGAGCGGAGGAAATTGCGCGCTCAGCAAACCTGACGAGGTGATTGATTACAGAGGGGTAAAGATCGTTGGACACACCAACTATCCCGCGATGATGGCCACTGACTCAAGCAGCTTCTTCGCTCGAAATCTCGTATCCCTCTTCGATCTCTTCGTGAAACCACGAGACAGCGGAGAGCCAACATTTATTGTGAACCTTGAGGACGACATCATAGAAGCGTCGATGCTCGTTCACCAAGGTATTCTGCGATTGAAAGGAAAATAGGACCGCCATGTCACCAACGATGACCGCTATATACGTATTCACCCTCGCCTGCTTCGTGGGATACCACGTTATCTGGGGAGTAACACCGGCGCTTCACACCCCGCTCATGGCGGTAACGAACGCTATCAGCGCCATCCTTGTAATCGGCGCGATGTTGGTTGCGGGCTCACCTCAAGCCAGCCAATCACTATGGATCCAGGTGTTAGGATTCTTCGCGGTCATGTTGGCAGCGATAAACATCTTCGGTGGTTTTGTTGTCACTAATCGCATTTTAGCGATGTTCAAAAAGAAATAGTAGAGAGCACGATCATGAATCTAAGTCACGATTTCTTCGCATTCGCCTACCTTGTCGCCTCGATTATGTTCATCTTTGGGCTCAAGGGACTCAGTCATCCCAAGACAGCCCTTCGAGGAAACCGCTTCTCGATGCTCGGCATGGGGTTCGCTATCGTCGTTACCCTTTTTCATCCGAACGTCTCGAACTATGGCATCATCGTCGGCGGGCTTGCGGCAGGCGCCGTCATCGGCGTGCCGTTGGCGATGCGCATCAAGATGACCGCGATGCCTCAACTCGTCGCGGCTCTGCATAGCTTCGTGGGACTCGCCGCCGTTCTCGTGGCTTCCGGAACATACCTCATGCACGTTCAGGACGGGCACATCAATGCGGTGCTTCTCACGGAGCTCGTTGCGGGAAGCGCAATTGGCGCCGTCACCTTTACCGGATCGCTCATCGCGTTCGGCAAACTCCAGGCGATCCTCGGTTCCGCTCCGCTGATCTTCAAGGGACAACACGCGCTCAACGCCCTCCTCATCGGAGCTATCGTGGTGCTCTCGGCTCTCTTCGCCTACGACCACAACGTGACCCTCTTCGTCGCGGTAACGGCGATCGCCCTCCTTCTTGGGTTCCTTCTCGTACTCCCGATCGGAGGCTCCGACATGCCGGTAGTCGTATCGATGCTGAACTCCTACTCAGGATGGGCGGCTTCGGCTACAGGATTCACACTCAATAATCAACTCCTCATCGCTACGGGCGCGCTCGTAGGCTCAAGTGGAGCGATCCTCTCGTACATCATGTGCAAAGCGATGAATCGCTCGCTCATGAACGTTATTCTCGGAGGATTTGGAACGACCGTAGAAGCTGCCGCCGCAGACGCGGCTCAGAAATCGTGCCGCTCAGCGAGCACCGAGGACGCGGCATTCATGTTCGAGAACGCCTCGAGCGTCATCGTTGTCCCCGGATACGGAATGGCGGTCGCGCAGGCGCAGCATGCGGTCAAAGAGCTCTATGAACAGCTTCACTCCCGGGGAGTTGAGGTGAAGTTCGCAATCCATCCTGTAGCGGGCCGGATGCCAGGACATATGAACGTCCTCCTCGCTGAATCAGAGATCCCGTACGATTCGGTTCTGGAGCTTGAGGAGATCAACCCTGACTTCGCCCGCGCTGACGCCGTGCTCGTTATCGGAGCAAACGACGTGGTTAACCCCGCGGCGCGCACCAACAAGGCAAGCCCGCTCTACGGAATGCCAATCCTTGAAGCGTACAAATCGAAGATGGTGTACGTCATTAAACGCTCGATGAACCCGGGCTACTCAGGCGTTGAAAACGATCTCTTCTACCTCGATAACTGCTCCCTCATATTTGGCGACGCAAAGAAGGTGTGCGAAGGGCTCGTGAACTGCCTCAAAGCTAACTAGTGGTGGGAAGCAGCATCTCCGACAAACCCGCGGAGACTGTGTGGCCTAGGGGCACAAAACAGCCCACTGTTCTGGCTTGAATCCCAGCAAACCATGCTCTCCGAATAGGGCGAACGGTCTCTTCACGAGCATGCCGTCTTGAGCAAGCGCCTCCACAGCCTCGTCAACACTCATCGTTGGCAGCTTTTCAGAAAAACCTCCCAGCCGGTAGCGCTGCCCTGAGGTATTGAACAGGGGCCGGATCCCTCCGCGGCGTTCGATCATGGTCCGCAACTCCTCGTGTGAAGGGGGAGTTACAGAGATATCGACTGCCTCAAAGAGGACGCCGTTCTCGCGAAGAAAGGCGAGAGCCTTTTTGCAGGTGGAACAGTTCGGATAATGATATACCGTTGGATACTTGCTCATAGTCGAGAATATCACCTTAGGTGCCGATCTTCTCAAGCCCCCTCAACCGCGGCGAGGCACAACAGGTCCTAAAGCGCTACAAACACAAGGTAGCGGGGTACTTTCACGGGCACCTACACTTGTGGATTACCGGATATCGAGACGGCATCCTGACTCATGGCGTGCCGTCATCGTCATTTACTTTTCTGCTTGAGATGATAGCTCCATAGTCATCCGGCCTCGGTTTCTTCCCTCGGCTCAACGTGCATACACCATGAACGTTGCTTAGCGTATCAGCGTTTGGCGGATATCGGGTCTCTGAGAGACCTATCTCGTAGGTTACAGCCGTTCAATCTTCAACGACTCTCCAACCAACTTGATCAGAGACTCCTTCCCATTGATAGAGGTCTCCAAAACGACCTCACGCTCCCACAATGCCGCAACGTGTTTAAGGGTGTGTTCCGCGTACTCAAGCTGTAAGTCGCGGCCATCGTGGTAGTGCTTCATGTAAAGGGTCCGATTTTTTCCGAAGTCGGCGTCCTCGATCTTGATGACGGGGATCGAACCAGTACCTACATTCTTTATGAGGTTCTCCTTAACCTCTCGCCACCCCTCTTCGCTCGCTACCTTGGTGATTACCCGATCTTTACCTCTGCGCTCATGCTGGAAGAGGTGAAGTTCCTCCATAATCTCTCGGGTCAGAAACCGACGAAGGAATGATTGGTCGCGATCAGCCTCACGGACCTCAAATATCTTTTTGCGACCAGGGGTCTCGTTTTCATCCTTGATTCCCTCGGCTGTTGGTGGCTTATCGTCAGACCACTCATGTCCGATATCCCCCTCATTCCAACGACGCTCAATATCATGCCACAGCACGAAGCCGAGGTGGTATGGATTCAATCCCCCCGGATGAGGCCGCAAGACCTGATTGTGCCGAACGAGGAACTCCAGGTGCATACCTTGCGGAAGCGCAAGCTCATTCAGAATCTTGTGATGCCAGTAACTCGCCCAACCCTCGTTCATGATCTTCGTGTCCATTTGGGGCATGAAGTACTGAGTCTGCGCGTCCACGATCAGCAAGATATCCCTCTTCCACTCAGGGAGATACGGATTGTACTTTGCGATAAACTGCAGGATGTTCTCCTGAGGCTCAGCCGGCACCCTCGTTAAATTAGGTGGTGAATACTCGGGCTTCGGATGAATCTCGCGCCACGGATCAGCCGCGGGTTGCGAGCGTTCCCACGCCCGAACGACCTGCTCCTCTTGGGAGAGCTGTTTAATGGCAAGATTACGCGAGCGTTGGTAGCAGATCGCATGCGCATGATCGATCATAGTTTCAACGGCTTCGACCCCTATGGAAGGATCCTCTTGGTAGGAGCTGATTCGTTGCGCATGACTCTTGAAGGACTGAAGCACGTACTCCGCCTTCGTGCCTGAGGTAAAGGTAAAGTTATTTGCGAAGAAATCGTTGTGCCCGTAGACATGCGCGATGGTGAGCACCTGCAACAGGAGCGAGTTATCTCGCATGAGATACGCGAGACACGGATTTGAGTTGATGACCATCTCGTACGGAAGTCCGGAGACACCGTAGTCATACATCGTCTTTTGACGCTCAAACGATTTGCCGTATGACCAGTGAGGGTAGTGCGATGGCATACCGGTGTACGCCATATATCCCAACATCTCGTTGTGATCGCAGATCTCAAACTCTTGCGGATAACAGTTGAGACCGTACTTACGCACCAGCTCAAGTATCCGTGTATCCCAGTCCGCAAGTTCGTCGATGTTGTGTGACATAGTCTCCTACGGCGCCGCCGAAGCGGCCCCCTCGCTCCCACCAAAAACTTTCCCGTGAGCTGAAACGCCGCTCGCCCGATCCTTGAGCAAGAAACTTCGGAAGCCCTCCCAGAGGTCCTCCTTCTTCTCAATCGTAATCATGTGGAAGTTGTCGGCTTTTATAGCGCCAAACACCTCCAACATGCTCCCACTGTAGTAGGCACTCCCGGACGGCTTAATCTCTCCGTATCCAAAGAGATTACACACCTTACACAGCTCCTCCGCGGCTTGCAGAGCGCGCTCGTTATCTGAGTAAAAGTTATCACCATCAGAGCAATGAAACGCGTACACATTCCAGAGCGATGGATGATAGCGATCCTCGATTATATCGAGCGCCTTCCTGTAACCGGAGGAGATATAGGTCCCTCCGGATTCAACTTTGTGGAAGAAGTCCTCCTCACTTACCTCCTTCGCCTCTGTGTGGTGCGCGATGAACACCACTTCGACGTTTGCGTATTTTTGACGGACGAATTGATACAGAAGGAAGTAGAAGCTGCGAGCCAAGTACTTCTTCACCGTTCCCATGGAACCCGATGTATCCATGATACAAAAGATGACTGCGTTGGAGGCCTCTTTCGTAGTCGGCACGATGTGGTAGTACCGCATGTCGTCCTCGTGGAACGGAAACCGGGGTTTCTCTCCATCCGGACCAACCTCACGACTCCGACGCACGGACATCCATCTACGGGCTCGATTACGAGCGGTGGCGCGCTTATCCAGCCGGGGCCGAATCCCAGCGCGCCGGTGCCCTTTACGCTTGCGAGCATCCTCTGACACCACCTCTTTCAATGCCTTTCTCTCGAGCTCCGGAAGCTCGAGGTCGTCGAACATAATCGCAATCAGCTCCTCAAGGGTGATATCAGTCTCAAATGCGTCAACCCCGGGCTGATCGCCACCTTTACCGCCCTGCCCCTTGCCTTCCTGGTCTCCTTGTTGGACCACATCACCAGGCTTCTGTTCCCCATCACCCTGGGCGACACCTGGAGAGTTCTCGCCGTAGATGAAACGGTACTCCTTCACGGAGCGGATAGGTACCTTGATGATCTTATCGCGGTCACGACCGATGATAGACTCCTCAGCGAGGATGTCCCCGATGTTGTCGCGAATAGAGTCCTTGATCTTCTGGCGGTGTCTCAACCTATCTCGCGCGCTCCGGTCAGAGCGTTGCGAGCTAGGAGTATAGGGACGAAATACAGTCGACATTACACCTCACCCACATGGGTTTAGTTTAGTCCTTCCAAAGATTATTGGCGGCATATTTCAGGATTACATCCACGCAACTCGCTGGATATCCATTTCGAATAAGCTGCTCAACCATCTTGTTGTACTTTTTGTGCTGGTCGTCATCTCGGGTGCGCGCCTTGGTGATAATCCGCGATACATCACGAACGCTCGCCATGAGCTTCTTCTCGATCGCCTCTTTGAGCGGCTCGTAGCTCTCGTACGTCACCTTCTCTCCGCGGCGCCCCGCCGACCAGAGGTACGCGATAACCTCCTGACGGAATCCATCACACGCAGTACCTATAATCGCGATCTGCTCCTCGATGGACTTCATGAACCCCTCGTCCGGCTCAAGCACTTCACCAGTGCTGCGGTCTTTAAACTTCTTCTTCGTCACGTAGGACTCAGCGTGATCGAGGTAGTTTTGGAAGAGCGACTCAGCCTGCTCCTGATAGGAGTAGACAAATGCCTTGGTGATCTCCTTCTCAAGCACCTCAAGGTACTCTTTGTGAAGGGTATCTTGGAGGAACTCAAGGTAGCGCTTCTTCACGTCATCCGCGAAATCCGCCTCCTTAACCATCGACACGAGCGCCTCTCGTACCGAGATCGGATTGATAGCGTTCATCTCCACGTTATCAGAGAGAGCGTTATCGAGCGCCTTCATGATGAAACGAGTTGAGATGCCGTTCATTCCCTCGCTCTTCGCCTCTTCACGAAGCTCAACGACGTCGATGCGCTTGGTCTTACCCTTCTCCACAACTTCTTCACCGTTGTAGAGCTTGAGCTTGGTCATCAAGTCACATTTATTGGTTTGCTCAAGGCGAGAAAGAATCGCGAACATCGACGCGATCTCGATGGTATGAGGAGCGATATCGGCGGTGAACTGAGATTGGCGAATAATCTTCTTGTAGATCTTCACCTCCTCCGAGAGACGCATATTGTAAGGGACCTTCACGGTCACGATACGATCAAGGATCGCCTCGTTGGTGTGATCACTCTTAAACTTCTTCCACTCAGCTTCGTTAGAGTGCGCTACGATACAGGTATCCACGTAGATCATTCCGTGACGCCCTGGAGCTGGAATCGACTTCTCCTGGGTCGCGGTAATCATTGCGTGGAGGTACTCGGTCTCGTTCTTAAAAACCTCGATAAACTCAACCATTCCGCGGTTACCTACGTTGAGCGCGCCGGTGAGATCAAGCACTCGTGGATCACCTTCGGAGTAGAGGTCAAGCTTTGAGATATCCTCACCACCGATAAGAACGCTGGTGTCTTGGTTATTCGGGTCTACGGGAGGAACGACGCCCACACCACGCTTAGCGCGAATTGAGAACTCTTGAGTCTTAACGGGAACGTCCTCCCACTTGCCTTTAAACTCCTCTTTGAGGCGGTATCGGCACACCGGACAGAGGTCTCCCTCGATCTCAACGCCGAGCATCTTGGAGAACTCCTTACGAAGATGTCGAGGAACGAGGTGCAGCGGCTCCTCATTCATCGGACACCCTTCGATCGAGTAGAAGAATTGAAGCTCCTCAAGCCCCTTTTTGAGACGCTCGACGAGCGAGCTCTTTCCGGAACCTACTGGACCAACGAGGTAAAGAACCTGACGACTCTCCTCCCCTCGCAACGACGCGGAATGAAAATATCGAACGATTTGATTGAGCGTCTTCTCCATGCCGAAGAATTCGTCAGCGAAGAAATTAAAGACTTTGAGCTTTTCGCCTTTGAAGATCCGCTTGAGCCGCGGATCTTGCTCGAGGTCAACCTCGACGGTCCCCTTATCAGCGATCATGTCGTAGAGCCGTTTGTGCGCGAGTTTCACCGCCCCTGGGTTCTCGCGAACTTTCTCAAGGTACTCGAGCATCGTACCTTTCCAAGAAGATTTCTTTCGGGTCTCACGATCCTCTTGGATCAACTTTTGGAATTTATTTTCCTTCGACATGGAACCTTCTCCTTACGTTCACAGAACCACTACCCACACATTTCAAAGAGCATGCTCGGGATCTCCCTCGCTCACCTTTCCTTTAGGCAGTGTCTGCTCTCAATCGCCTCTTGGCTGCAGGCGTCTAACCTCTGAGCACCATACACAGAGTTGACCTGACCCCGGGAAGCGAATCGCTGCTAAAGACATCAACCACTTCAATCGGCTCGAACGGCGAACTGTATGAGGAATCTCGTTACTCTTACGGTAAACAATCTCCTCAGAGACGGAAAACCCTATTCCTGAGCGGCTCCCCTATCCTTCGCGCACTTAGCCGTTAATTGTTTGATGTCGCGACTCCAAAATCGATTGGGTGCTACCCATTTTTTTTGAATCTTTTTTCAGTTTTACGAGAACATCGTACTACGTCTTGAAACAGGGAGCGTGAAACCGTACATCGACATCCCACCAGATGCTATGAACCCTCTTAGCCCACGATAGCGCACATACGCGGCGCCACTCCGTTTGCCCTCCCTCCGATCGAGAGCGTGGCTCTCGTTCTGAATCCCTCGTTGACTCGAAAAGCGACCCTTTTTTCTCCTCGAAGGTTGCTCTATTACTAAGTAAAGATTGAGGAATTACCTTTCCCGGTATAGACTTCGGCCGAACCGCGCTCAGAAGGAAATTCCTATGACCAACACACCCCCCTGGCGACGAACCGCTACCATCCAAGACGCGAAAGAACACGGTCTTCGAGAGTCGGAATATACCGCGGTGAAAACCGCACTCGGGCGTGAGATCAATATGGTCGAGCTCGGCATCTGCTCGGCACTTTTTTCGGAACACTGTTCCTACAAGAGCACGAAGGTTCACCTGGCGACCCTTCCAACCACAGGCCCAAAGGTTATTGTAGGGCCGGGAGAAAATGCGTGCGTTGTTGATATCGGCGACAACGAAGCGGTTGTGTTTAAGGTAGAGAGTCACAATCATCCAACTTTTATTGAGCCGTTCCAAGGCGCGGCTACAGGTGTAGGCGGGATCCTGCGTGACATATTCACGATGGGAGCTCGACCGATCGCACTCCTCAATTCACTCCGTTTCGGAGATACCGCGCTTCCAAAGAGCCGTTATCTCCTTCGTCGCGCAGTAAACGGCATCGGCTTCTACGGAAACTGTATGGGAATTCCCACCGTCGGTGGCGAGCTCTCGTTCCACTCCTCCTTCAACGGCAACTGCCTCGTGAACGCCTTCGCCCTCGGCGTTGTGAAACAGGACGAGGTATTTCTCGGCACGGCGGCTGGTATCGGCAACACCGTCCTCTACGTCGGTTCAAAAACCGGGCGTGATGGTATTCACGGTGCGAGTATGTCGTCAGAGGAATTCGATGATAACTCCGAAGCGAAGCGTCCTACCGTTCAAGTTGGCGATCCCTTCCAAGAGAAGCTCCTCCTTGAAGCGTGTCTTGAGGCGTTCAAGAGTGGATGCGTTGTCGGTGTACAGGACATGGGAGCCGCTGGACTCACGAGCTCAGCTTTTGAGATGGCGGACCGAGGTGATAACGGGGTGCGAATGCATCTCGACCGAGTGCCTCAACGCGAGGAGGGGATGAATCCATACGAGATTATGCTCTCCGAATCGCAGGAGCGCATGCTCTTTATCGTGAAGGCTGGCCAAGAGGGTAAGCTCATCGAGATCTTCACTCGATGGGAGCTCGACGCCGTCGCTATCGGAGAGGTTATCGCCGGAGGTGACGTTGAGCTCTACTGGCACGGAGAACTCGTCTCCTCGATACCAGCCAAGCTTCTCACAAGCGCTGTTCCAAAATACAACTGGCCAATGACGCCGCCGTCCGATCCTTCGCTGACCGCGCCGATCGACCTTGAGTCGGTGCCCCTTCCGAAAGAGCTTGGAGCGACGTGGATATCACTACTCTCTTCCCCGAACCTCTGTTCACGACACCCACTCTATAGTCAGTACGACTCGACCGTCCGAGCGGACACGGCTGTTCACCCAGGAAGTGACGCAGGGGTGGTGCGAGTTCGATCCTCAAGTGGCAAGGAGAAAGGTATCGCTATCACGCTCGATTGCAACTCTCGCTACTGCTCGATCGACGCTCACAACGGCACCGCGCACTCCCTCGCTGAGGCGTGTCGCAATATCGCCGCGACCGGAGCTACTCCTCTCGGAATCTCGGACTGTCTCAATATGCCAAGTCCAGAGGATCCGAAGACGATGTACCAAATCGCGCATTGTATTAAGGGACTGGGTGAAGCCGCTCGAGCGTTCGATGTTCCGGTCGTAAGCGGTAACGTGAGCCTCTACAACCAAACGCAGGGACAAGGGATTCAACCCACCCCTACCCTTGCCGTGGTTGGACTCCTTGAGGATGTTCACAGAGCTGTCCCGTCCCACTTTAGGCGTGCAGATGATACCATCCTTCTCGTGGGCACAACGAATCCACACGAGGTAGGTGGCAGCGCGTATCTCGCGACGGTGCATGGCATCGAGCGTGGCGCGCTTCCGAAACTCGACTACACCCTTGAGCGGAAAACGTGCGACGGTATTCGCGCCTTGATCGACGCGAAGCTTCTCGCCTCATGTCACGACATCTCTGAGGGTGGACTCGGTATCGCCCTCGCTGAGTGTTGCTTTAAGGACTACGAAGCCCCGCTTGGCGCTCATCTGGGCCTCACGAACAGCGCTGGACGTGCTGATGGAGTTCTCTTCGCCGAGACCGGGGCGCGCTTTATCGTAAGCTGCTCACCGGAGAACGCTGAGAAGGTAAAAGCAACGCTCTCGACCCTTGGACTCACGGTTGGTGGGGAAGGAAAGGTCGGCGGTTCAACTATCAAGGTTGAAGGGATCGCCGAAATCGAAGTGGCTAACGCGTTCAAAGCGTGGTCTGCAGGGCTTGATCAGATCTTTGAGGGATAAGGGTATGTTCAGCGACGATAAGTTTCATGATGAATGCGGTCTCATGGCGGTGTGGAATCATCCCGAGGCAGCGAACCTTACCTACCTCGGACTGTACGCTCAACAGCATCGAGGACAGGAGGGAGCGGGCGTTGTCTCTGTAGATCGAAATGGCGACGACCTCCCTCACTTCTATGTTCACAAGGGTCTCGGCCTCGTCGCCGATGTATTCGGCAGCTTCGACTTCACCAAGCTTCCTGGCGCCGTAGCGATCGGTCACGTCCGATACACCACTGCAGGGGGGAACCGATTAGCTAATGTTCAACCATTCGTCGCTGATATCGCGCTTGGCCATACCGCCGTCGCGCACAACGGAAACCTCACCAACGCTGACGACCTCCGACGGGAACTGATCGAACAGGGGTCAATCTTCGCTTCGACATCAGACACCGAAACTATCCTTCACCTCCTTGCGCACGGCGATAAGGATCAGCCCCTTGTAGAGTCCGTCATCGCCGCTCTCCAAAAGATCAAAGGCGCGTTCTCACTGCTCATGCTCTTCGAGGATCGTCTCATGGTGTGTCGAGATATGCATGGCCTTAGGCCCCTCGCGATCGGCGATCTCAACGGCGCCAAGGTATTCGCCTCAGAGACCTGCGCATTCGATCTTATCGGGGCTACCTATGAGCGAGACGTCGAGCCAGGAGAGCTTATCGAGGTCTTCCGCGATGGCTCAATGAAGAGCTACTTCCCGTTCGGCTTCTCGCGTCCTGCCCCGTGCATATTTGAGTTCGTATACTTCGCTCGGCCCGATTCAAGGGTATTCGGAAAAAACGTCTACCAGCTCCGCAAGAACATGGGACGAGAGTTGGCTATCGAGAAACCGGTCGTGGCGGATCTCGTCACCGCCGTTCCCGACTCCGGTGTCGCTGCGGCTATCGGATACGCTGAAGCGGCTAAGATTCCGTATGAAATGGGACTCGTTCGAAACCACTACGTCGGAAGAACGTTCATTGAACCCAAGCAATCTATCCGAGATTTCGGCGTAAAGATTAAACTTAATCCAAATCGCGACGTACTCGCCGGTAAGTCCATCGTCGTGGTTGATGACTCGATCGTTCGAGGAACCACAAGCAAGAAGCTCGTCGCAATGCTCCGACAGGCAGGAGCCCGTGAGATCCACCTCCGGATCTCCTCCCCTCCCACCACGAACCCCTGCTACTACGGTATCGATACCCCCGATAAGCACGAACTGATCGCCTCAAAGCACTCCATCGAGGAGATAGCCGAGTATATCGGGGTCGATTCCCTCGCCTATCTCTCAACCGAGGGTCTCTACCGCGCGGTTGAATCTACCCCAGGCAAATACTGCGACGCCTGTTTCTCTGGAAACTATCCAGCAGGGATGCCGGTGCAGATTAAACCGAAGCGACAGCAGATGCTTTTTGAGCGGGATTAGAGAGCTGTTCTGAGGCCAGCTCATTTCCCCCCTCGCTTCACTGCATGCCGACCTGTAGGTATCCTCGACTTTCAGGCTCCTCCACCTATTCCTAAGTTCATCGATGCCGTGGAGGCTATCGATGAAATCCCCCCCCTACGGCTCCTTTGAGCCCGCTCCTTATGACTTATAACCCCCGCTTCCTCTGTGACGGAAAAGCAGGAGTGCCTGTCTCACGCCATTTTTGGGAACTTAGCTCGCCCCTCCACGCTCTCTTTGGAGCCTTGAAACCATAGCGTCGAGCTACACACCACTCATTTCTAACCTCGATTGATCAATCTCAGCGGAGCAAGTATCGGCCCACTACTACAGGTCACCTACTTATAAAAAAGCGATCGATCGTCCTATCCTTCGGGACCAACGATTCCGCTCGTTGATCCTGCGCCTCACCTAACACAGCATCCCCGCTCTGCGAAAGCTTAGGACATTCAACATCCCCGTACACCACGTGGAAAGCCCTACACCTTCCCCAGCAAGGAGTGAATCCTTCTCATCCGCGCCAGATACTCCCCCTTCTCCCTCTCGAAATCGATATCCGGTCGCACTCGCTTGAAGACCTCACCGATAATTGAGAGATACCTCTCTCCGTGCCCCTCAGTGTACTCAAGCTCCAACCTGCGTCGCATGAGGTCCTCAAGGCTCTCTACCTGCTCTGTGTCGAGCGCGATCATCGTTTCGAGTTCCACTAACTTCTCTGGCGATGCGTCTACGAACTCGAGATAGTTGTCACCAAGTCGCTTGCCATACCGTCCGAGGAGTCGATGCTGTGACTCGATAGAAACGCCGTGAGTGGCGAGAGAACACTGAAGCTCCTCACACTCAACGTCGGTAGCACTACCTGGTAGCTCCTTGAGGTCGGTACGACTCTTCAACGCATCTGAGGAGATAGGCTTCCCAAGGATCTGAGCGGCCGCCTTGACACCCTCAAGCGCGGTCCATGACGCTGTCGTGTATTTTCCACCGAGGAGCGTGAGGACACCGCTCACGTGGGTCCAGATATGCTTTCGAGAAAGCACCGTCGAGTTCAAATCCTTGCCACGTATGGGCAAGGTTCTAATACCAGCAAAGGCGTAACACGCACTCTCGCGATTGAGTCCCGCATCAGGGATATCCCTCTCGAGACGTCCGAAGATCTCCTCTATCTCGTCCTTGGAGGGGAGAGGATCAAGCTCAACATCCGATACTTCGCGCTCCGTGGTTCCTACCATCGTGCCGGCGTCGTGCGGCCATACGAAATAGTAGCGCGCCTTTCCTGGCATCGGAAGGAAGAGGCTTGGACCTGTCCACGGCTTGTTGAAGATGATGTGAGAACCACGGCTGAATTTGAGGGGACGTGGATCGGCACCGAGGGTGCTCGCCAACGATGAGGCCCACGGACCTGTGCAATTAACCACTAAGCGTGCTTTAAGCCTGATCTCCTTACCACTCTTGGAGTCGACCGCCGTAACCTCGGAGATACCGGACTCATGCCGGCTCATCGTTTTCACTTCGCAGTAATTGAGACAATCAGCTCCGTATCGTCGCGCGGCGATCACGTTGTCGATAACGAGGCGGGCATCGCTCATGATACCATCGGTATACACGAAGCACCCCATAAGGTCCTCACGGCCGCTATGAAATCCCGGGAAGCTCAGCCTCGAGCGGGGAATCCATCGATGACGACGGTTACTTTTCTTCACCATGAGGTCGTAGAGGAAGAGTCCGATAC
Source organism: Pseudomonadota bacterium (assembly GCA_027485595.1). Taxonomy (GTDB): domain Bacteria; phylum Bdellovibrionota_C; class UBA2361; order UBA2361; family OMII01; genus OMII01. The sequence continues at coordinate 19,114 of JAIXQT010000210.1, forward strand.
CGAGCTTGAGCCTGAAGAACCACGCTCCCCTTGGCACGGGGATAAGGAACTCAGCAGGCTTCACAAGGTTGCCTACGTGGTCAAACATCTCCTCACGGGCCTTGATTCCCTCAAACACCTGTTCGAAATCGAGAAGTTCAAGGTAGCGAAGGCCGCCGTGAGCCATCTTGGAGCTCCGGCTCGAGGTCGCCGCGGCGTAGTCGTTCTTCTCCAGCAGGGCCGTCTTGAACCCATATCCGGCGGCGAGTCGGGCGACCGCTGCGCCGTGGATACCACCACCAACAACAACCATGTCGTACACACCTGCGTCCGCCATGGCAGTAATGACAGTTGAACGGCTTACGGAATCAGCTGTTCGCTTCAGATTGCAAGAGTTCGTTTCTGCATGCGGTGATCTATTCATATACATGTCGCATTTTTGATGCTCTTTTTATCTTTGACGTGGGGGTCCGACGCAATATCCCTCCCTTAGTCTGTCCCTCTGACCGGTTGATCGTTGTTGTTCGTTACTTCGACGTTAACCTATCAACACCACTCGCTCATAGAACCTTTACACCATCTCGAATGCCTGGGGCCTTTTACTTGATAACCTGCGCCCCGAAATACGAACTTTGCAAAAAGCACCGCGTGTGCACTGTCCGACCAACGACAGCCACACCGCTTACAGTCTGCACGGGGTCTCCTGTTCCGTTCCTTCATACACCCCTTACTCCTTAAGGATCGCGCTGGACGATAAAGCGTGAACAAACGGCTCTACGAGACCAAACAATTAGGGGCCTGAAGCACCGTTTACCCGAAGCCATACCTTCGCTCTTTCCGAGCTCCCCAGATACCCGACGAGAAGCACCGCGATGACGGCGACACACGGGGCAGGTAGCCTCGCGAAACCAAGATCGTCGGCTAGACTAGTATATGGCAACAACACCGCAACCACACATACCAAGGCCGAGAGCAGGAGAAGCGTACCACTCACGGGGCTTCTCCAAAATGGCCGCGACGTTCTGATAACGAGTAGAACACAAACCTCCGACACAAGAGACTCAAGGAACCATCCTGTTCGAAAGACAGCGGCGGAAGTGCCCATAGCCAGGAGCGCGCCAAAGGTCAGATAGTCAAAAACCGAGCTGACGCTACCGTACACGAACATCTCGCGCGATATCAGTTTCATATTCCACCGCAAAGGTTTAGCGACCATTTCAGGGTCAACGGTGTCCGCCGCGAGGGACATCGCCGGAAGATCCGACAAAACGTTAAGAAGTAGTATCTGCGTAGGTAGAAGTGGCAGAAAATCGGCAAAAAGAGAGACCCCGACCACTGAGAGCATATTACCGACATTCGCCGACGTGGATATCAATATGTATTTAAGGGTGTTTCCGAACGCTCTCCTCCCCTCGATAACCGCTTCAAGAAGAACGTTCAGATTTTTAGTGCCAAGCACGATATCGGCCGCCTCCTTTGTAGCATCTACCGCGGACTCAACCGAGATCCCAACGTCGGCGGTCCTCAGCGCTCCGGCGTCGTTAATACCATCCCCAAGGTATGCAACCCCTTGATTGGTACTTCTGAGGGAACGGATTATCCGCTCCTTCTGATTCGGCCCTACTTCCGCAAATATATCAATCTCAAGAGCCTTTACGCGAAGCGCCTCATCCGTGAGTAGATCGATCTCGCTCCCGGTCATCAGGGAACAGGGTGAGAGCACACCGAGCTGCGACGCCACCTTGCTCGCCACAAAACGATTATCGCCCGTCACCATTTTGCATTGAATGCCATGTCGTTCAAGCGCCCGCACACTCTCAATAGCCGTCTCTTCCGGAGGGTCAAGGAAGGCTAAAAATCCAGCGAATACCATGTTACTTTCGTCGTCATGACGCAGTGGACAATCTGGTGGATGCGTTTTGATAGCCACGGCGATAACCCGATATCCCTCCGCACTGAGCTCCTGAAATCGCGCCGAGAGGTAGTCCCGAGTCTCCGAAATCGGCACGCGATGATGGTCCGGGTTCATACTCCACGCACAGATCGAAAGCACCTCCCGATACGCCCCCTTGGTGATGATAGTACCCTCACCACGGCAACGGAGCAGCACGCTCAACCTTTTTCTTGTGAAATCATAAGGCAACTCATCGAGCTTCCCATACTCCTCAGCGCCAGGGACGCGTAGCTCTCGGAGCGCGTTATCTAAAACATTCGCGTATCCGGTCTCATGGAGCGCATTGAGATAGCCATAGAGTTTCACCTGCTCACTTTTCTGACCGTCACAACCTATAGCGCTGTCCAGCGTCACAACGCCTCGCGTAAGCGTTCCAGTTTTATCAGTGCAGAGGATCTTCACTCCACCGATATCAGCGATAGAGCTCAGGCGCCGAACGATAGCTCGCCGCGTAGCGAGCCGTCGAGCTCCCTGAGCAAGGGTCGTTGTCACAATCGCAGGGAGCAGCTGAGGTGTCATCCCAACCACTAGCGCTAGCGTGAACAGCAACGTATCGAGCGTCGGTCGCCCATAACCGATATTGATAGCAAGCGAGAGGATTGCCATCGCGGCGGCGACCTCAAGAAGAAGATATCCGAGATGCCGCACTCCGACTTGAAACTCCGTGAGTGGTGGCGTCCGCGCGACAGCTTGAACAAGTCGCCCGAACTCAGTGAGCCGTCCGGTGCGGAGAACAACAGCAGTCGCCCTTCCACTTATTACATGGGTCCCAGCGAACACCCCGTCGATTCTCTGAATCAGGGGCGAGCACGCGGAAACCACGAGATCCTCTTTAGCGGAGGGAAAGGACTCCCCTGTCAACGCTGATTGGTCCACAAAAAGATCCGTGGCGTGAAGAATACGACAGTCAGCAGGAACCTGGGAGCCGGCAGAGAGAGAGACGATATCGCCCGGCACTATCTCAGGGATAGGGATTTTAACCCAGGAGCCTTCACGAAACACTTCTGACCTATGCTGAAGCTGCGCAAGCAGTCCCTGAACGGCATCATGGGCGCGTAGCTCCTGCAGATAACTGAGGGACGAGCTCACCAATAAAATCGCCAGAATGATGGAGCCCTCGACCGGGTCTCCAACCCATGCGCTCAAGAGGGCCGAGAATAGCAGGAGAAGAGAGATCGGACTACGCACCTGCTGTAATGCGAGACGCAGTCGGGGGAATGAGCGCCGAGAAACGCTGACGTTAGGGCCGAACGTTATCAACCGTTCCCGCGCTTGGCGAGAGGAGAGCCCTTGAGGAGTGGCGTCGACGAGACGCAACGCCTCTCCTGGGGAGAGCGCCCACCATGATGATAGCGACGTAACCATGAGCAAGGGGTCCACGGTACTACGACCGAACCGTAACCACGGGTGACCCGACGCATGGTGCGATGGCCGGACGCCCGTCACAAATTCCCGCCGACGTCTCCATCGTGCCTTTAGTGTTGACTTCCACACCGTTCACTCATAAGGTAATGAGGATGCAACGCTCTTGGCGATCCTACGTCAGCTTCTTCTTTTATTTCCCGCTCCGCGGGTAAAAATCGTTCATTCCTTCACATCGTTATTTTTCGTAAATCCTCCCCCAGAGAGGCTCGTTTGTATGGTTACCACAGAAAATCTTCACGTTGAGTCCGTTGATACCTTGCCCACCCCAGCCGCTGTTAAGTTAGCTCTTCCACTGCCTGAAAAGCTTGAGGACCAGATTACCGAGTCGCGGCCCGTCTTCGAGTCGATCCTGGACCGAAGGGATACCAGAAAGCTCGTCATCGTTGGCCCATGTGCCGCCTACGATCCGGAAGCGACGCTCGAGTACGCGGAGCGCCTCAAGGCGCTCGCGGATCAGGTACAAGACACCATGTACGTTGTGATGCGGGTCTACTTCGAAA
>JAIXQT010000099.1 GCA_027485595.1 Pseudomonadota bacterium
CGGGATTCCGGCGCTACGGTTGTAGCTAAGCGCGCTGGTCGAGTTGTATCGGTTGAGTCCGAGCGTATCGTTATCAAGGCCGACAAGACCGGTGATGATGCTCTCGATACGGGAGTGGATATCTACAAGCTCGTTAAGTACCGTCGCTCGAACCAAAACACCTGCATCACGCAGCGTCCGATTGTTCGGGTTGGTGAGAAGATTGGCGCTAACGAGGTTATCGCTGACGGACCTTCGACAGATATGGCTGAGCTTGCGCTTGGTCAAAACTGTGTGGTCGCGTTCATGCCTTGGAACGGCTACAACTTCGAGGACTCCGTGTTGATCAGCGAAAACCTCGTGAAGAAGGATGTGTTCACATCCGTTCACATCGAGGAGTTCGAGTGTATCGCTCGTGACACCAAGCTCGGTAAGGAAGAGATCACTCGTGACATTCCTAACGTTGGTGAAGAGGCTCTTAAGAACCTCGACGAGTCCGGAATCATCCGCATCGGAGCAGAGGTTAAGCCAGGCGATATCATCGTTGGTAAGATCACTCCTAAGAGCGAGACCCAGCTCAGTCCAGAAGAGAAGCTCCTCCGAGCGATCTTCGGTGAGAAGGCTGGAGAAGTTCGTGACAGCAGCTTGAAGCTTCCTCCTGGTGTTGAAGGTACGATTATTTCTGCGCAGGTATTCTCCCGCAAGGGAACTGACAAGGATGAGCGTACGATCGAGCTTGAGAAGCGAGAGATCGCTCTCCTTGAGCAAGACCAACGTGACGAGATCAACATCCTCCGCGATGCCGCTATGAGGGAGATCATTGAGCTTCTCGATGGCAAGTCCACGACAGCTCGTTTGATCGACGACAAGCGCAATGAGCTTATCGCTAAGGACGCGAAGCTTACCGCTGAGTTGCTTAACTCCGTATCGTTCGAGTATCTCCGAGATATCCAAGTCGGAGACGAGGCGATTCAGAGTCAGATCAACAAGGTAGTTGTTCGTACCGGTCAGCTGATTAACAACAAGCGCGCGTACCTCAACGAAAAGATCAAGCGTCTCAAGGAAGGCGATGAGCTCGCACCTGGAATCATCAAGATGGTTAAGGTGTTCATCGCTACGAAGCGTAAGATCCAAGTAGGAGATAAGGTCGCAGGTCGTCACGGAAATAAGGGAGTTCTCTCCCGAGTTCTTCCGCAAGAGGACATGCCGTACCTCGCCGATGGAACGCCAGTAGATATGGTGCTTAATCCACTCGGCGTACCGTCCCGAATGAACGTAGGTCAGATCCTTGAGACTCATCTTGGATGGGCAGCGTACAATTTGGGCCGACGTATCCGTGACCTTGTCGAATCGATCGTTGACCCTGTATCGGGCGCAGATCGCATCGATACCACGCCGCAACAGAAGAAGGACGTCGCTAACCAGCTTCGAGACCTTCTCCTCATCGCGTACAAGGGTGACGACCAGAAGAAGTTCCTCGAAGGGCTTAATGACCTCGATGTGATCGAGCTCGCTCGTCGAGAGATGGGCGGTATTCGAGTTGCTACGCCGGTATTCGACGCAGCGCGAGAGACCGACATCCAAGAACTCCTCAAAGTTGGCGGAATGCCAGAAGAGGGTAAGGTTCAGCTCTATGACGGGCGCACCGGAGAGCCATTCGCTGAGAAGGGCACCGTGGGCGTGATGTACATGCTGAAGCTCGACCACTTGGTTGACGATAAGATCCACGCACGTTCAATTGGGCCATACTCGTTGGTTACTCAACAACCACTCGGCGGTAAGGCTCAGTTCGGAGGTCAGCGTCTTGGAGAGATGGAGGTGTGGGCACTTGAGGCGTACGGCGCCGCTTACACTCTTCAGGAGTTCCTGACGGTTAAGTCCGACGACGTAGCTGGTCGTACCCGCATGTACGAGTCGATTGTGAAGGGCGAGCATGTGCTTGAGCCAGGCTTGCCTGAGTCCTTCAACGTTATGATGAAGGAGCTTCAATCGCTCTGTCTCGACGTAGAACTTGTCGAGGAGAAGGCGGAAGGCGAGGCACTCGAAGCACCAGTTGCGGGCGAGTCTGACGTAACAGCGGCTGCCGTCTAAAGGCTACCGTTCCCCAGGTCGCGGCTGCGGCCTGGGGATTATCGATTTTCAAGCTGAGGAGACACATGGACGATTTATTTAGTTTGTTTGAACGACCGAAGAACCCCATCAAGTTCAACGCGTTGAAGATCTCGCTGGCTAGCCCAGACAAGATCCGTAGCTGGTCTTTTGGTGAGGTAACGAAGCCAGAGACGATCAACTACCGAACGCTCAAGCCTGAGCGAGATGGACTCTTTTGCGCAAAGATCTTCGGACCTGTTAAGGATTACGAGTGTATCTGTGGTAAGTACAAGCGCCTTCGTCACCGTGGTGTTGTGTGCGAGAAGTGCGGTGTAGAGGTTATCCAGTCCAAGGTACGCCGTGAGCGTATGGGCCACATCGAGCTTGCGTGCCCAGTAGCGCACATCTGGTTCTTGAAGTCCCTCCCAAGCCGTATCGGAAACATTCTCGACCTCACCCTTCGTGATCTTGAGAAGGTTCTCTACTTCGAAGCCTATGTCGTTATCGACGCTGGCAAGACCAATCTCAAGCAGGGCGAGCTTCTCACCGAGCGTGAGTACCGCACCGCTCGTGAAGAGTTCGGATCAGGATTCGAGGCGGGAATGGGCGCCGAGGCTATTCTCACGCTCCTCAAAGCTATCGATGTTGACCCTCTCTGCGCCGAGCTCCGTGAGGAGATTAAGGAGGTAACGTCTGAGGCTAAGAAGAAGAAGCTCGCTAAGCGACTTCGAGTGCTTACCTCGTTCCAACAGAGCGACAACAAGCCAGAGTGGATGATCTTGAACGTGGTTCCAGTTATCCCACCGGACCTTCGTCCTCTCGTTCCCCTTGATGGTGGTCGTTTCGCGACCAGCGATCTCAACGATCTCTACCGGCGTGTAATCAACCGAAACAACCGTCTTCGTCGTCTTATCGAGCTTAACGCTCCAGACATCATCATCCGAAATGAGAAGCGCATGCTTCAAGAATCGGTTGATGCTCTCTTTGACAACGGACGTCGTGGACGTACGATCACGGGTCCTAACAAGCGACCACTCAAGTCCTTGAGCGATATGCTCAAGGGTAAGGGCGGACGTTTCCGTCAGAACCTCCTCGGAAAGCGTGTAGACTACTCAGGCCGTTCGGTAATCGTTGTAGGCCCAGAGCTTCGTCTCCACCAGTGTGGTCTTCCAAAGAAGATGGCGCTCGAGCTCTTTAAACCATTCATCTACAACAAGCTTGAAGAGCGTGGATATGTAACCACGATCAAGAGCGCTAAGAAGATGGTAGAGAAGGAGAAGCCAGTAGTTTGGGATATCCTCGACGAGGTTATTCGTGAGCATCCAGTTCTCCTCAACCGAGCTCCAACGCTCCACCGACTTGGTATTCAAGCGTTCGAGCCGATCCTCATCGAAGGAAAGGCTATCCAGCTTCACCCACTCGTATGTACAGCGTTCAACGCCGACTTCGACGGTGACCAGATGGCCGTTCACGTTCCTCTCTCTGTAGAGGCGCAGGTTGAGTCTCGCGTACTCATGATGTCGACCAACAACATCTTGAGCCCAGCTAACGGTAAGCCGATCATCGTACCTTCTCAGGACATAGTTCTCGGATTGTACTACATGACCCGTGAGCGTCCGTTCGCCTACGGAGAGAACCGTGCGTACTCGAACCCAGACGAGGTATGGCTTGCTTGGCAGTCAGGTGAGACCCACCTTCAAGCTAAGGTCAAGGTTCGTATCGACGGTAAGCTTGAGTCAACGACCGTTGGTCGTACGCTCCTGTACTACCTCTGCCCGAAGGTCCTCCCATTCGCCAACTTCAACAAGGTGATGAAGAAGAAGGAGATCTCGGGACTCATCGACGATTGCTTCCGCGTCGCCGGTAACAAGGCAACCGTGCTTCTCGCTGATAAGCTCAAGGACAACGGGTACTACTTTGCGACCATCTCCGGTATCTCTATCGGAGTTCAGGACATGGTGATTCCAGACGCGAAGAAGCCACTCCTCGCTGAAGCTGACGACAAGGTTAACGAGATCGATAGCCAATATCGTGAAGGTCTCGTTACTGCGGGTGAGCGATACAACAAGGTGATCGACATCTGGTCGGATGTGGGAGACAAGATCGCTGAGGACATGATGGAGACCATCTCCTCCTCAGAGTTCAAGGATGCCGTGACCGGTGAAACCAAGCGTGGACCATCCTTCAACCCGATCTTCATTATGGCCGACTCAGGCGCTCGTGGATCCAGCCAGCAGATTCGTCAGCTCGGTGGTATGCGAGGACTGATGGCTAAGCCAGACGGATCGATCATTGAGCAGCCGATTAAGGCTAACCTCCGTGAGGGTCTGACGGTTCTTCAGTACTTCGTATCAACCCACGGTGCACGTAAGGGTCTTGCGGATACAGCTCTTAAGACAGCTAACTCCGGATACCTCACTCGTAAGCTCGTAGACGTTGGACAAGACACCATCATCTCTGAGTTCGATTGCGGATCGACCGAGGGAATCGATATCTCAGCTCTCATCGAGGGTGGAGAAGAGATCGAGTCACTCACAAACCGAATCCTTGGTCGCGTAGTGGCAGAGGATGTTCGTGACCCGATCTCGAACGATATCCTCGTTCAGCGTGGACAGATGATCGACGAGGACCTCGCCGCTCAGATCTCTGCGGCTGGTATCGATACACTTCTCATTCGCTCGGTACTCACCTGTGAGTCCCAGCGCGGTGTATGTACCTTGTGTTACGGCCGAGACCTCGCTCGTGGACACTTGGTGAACATCGGAGAGGCTGTCGGCGTTATCGCAGCTCAGTCCATCGGAGAGCCTGGAACACAGCTCACGATGAGAACGTTCCACATCGGAGGAGCGGCGCTCGGACGAGCTGAGTCGACCTCCCTTGAGTCACGTTACGCTGGAGTTATTAAGCTTGAGGGCGCTCGTCTCGCTCGACGACGTGACGGAACATCCGTTGTGATGAGCCGTAAGGCTGAAATCCTTATCGTTGATAAGGTAGACGGTCGTGAGCGTGAGCGTCATCCTCTCGTCTACGGAGCTCGTCTCCGAGTGGAAGAGGGCGCTGAGGTTAAGCCAGGCGCGCTCCTCACTGAGTGGGATCCGTTCACTATTCCAATCTTGAGCGACCTTGCCGGTCGAGTTGAATGGGTAGACGTATCTGAAGCAACGATGGAAGAGCGCACAGATGAGCGCACCGGATTCGTAGAGCGAGAGATCGTTCAGGCTAAGGATAAGAGCAGCGACCTCCGTCCTCGTATCGTGATTCACGGCGAGAACGGCGAGAGCCGCGTCTACAACCTCCCAGTAGGTGTTCGACTTGTTGTTGAGCACAACTCGGATATCGACGCCGGTGACGTTATCGCGAAGAGAGAGCGTGCTACGACGAAGACGAAGGACATTACTGGAGGTCTTCCTCGAGTAGTTGAGCTCTTCGAGGCTCGTAAGCCGAAGGATCCAGCTGTTGTCAGCGACGTCGATGGCGTTGTTGATTTCGGAGAGGATTCCCGCGGTAAGCGTAAGATCGTGGTAACTCCTGACTTCGGTGACCCACGTGAGTACTTGGTTGCCAAGACCAAGCACGTTGCGGTTCAGAAGGGTGATCGCGTTAAGGCAGGCGAGGTTCTCACCGACGGCGCCGTTAACCCACACGACATCCTTCGAATCGAGGGAACCCGCGCTCTCGCTGGTTACCTTGTGAACGAAGTGCAAGAGATCTACCGATTACAGGGTGTGCGCATCAACGATAAGCACATCGAGGTAATCGTTCGTCAGATGCTTAAGCGAGTTAAGATCAGCGAGTTCGGCGATAGCAACTTCCTTGTTGGTGACAACGTTGAGCGCCTCAAGGTGCTTGAGGAGAACCAGAAGGTTGTGGCTAACGGCGGCAAGGCAGCGAGCTACGAGCCACTTCTCCTTGGTATCACCAAGGCGGCTCTCTCGACTGAGTCCTTCATCTCGGCAGCGAGCTTCCAAGAGACCACGAAGGTTCTCACCGAAGCAGCTGTTGCAGGTAAGGTTGATCACCTCCGAGGACTCAAGGAGAACGTGATCATGGGTCGCTTGATCCCAGCCGGATCTGGTGTTGAGGCATACGCTTCCCGCCACGTCCGAGTTGAGGGAGAGCCTCTCACACAGAAGAAGCCTGAGCAGAATTTCAAGATGAGCCCAAGCTCAATTGAAAGTCTCCAGGGACTCTTCTAAATCTTTCGAAAGAAAGAGCTAAGAAAGGGCGGGCGCCGTAGAGATACGGCGCCCGCCTTTTTTGTGGCTTATCGGTTTCGTTGCTCGGGCAGGAGTTGTGCGTGACGGCACACCGGAGTTGGGCTAAGGATGACCCTAGAACCCTAGCCTCCTTTTTGGGGGAGGTTTTGGGGGCATCATGAGCTGCTTAATCGCTTCGAAGAGTGTGTGGATCTCCGTGTCGTGTGCGCCAAGCCTGTGCTCAAGTTGTTCAAGCTTTCCGGCTAACTCCTTGTGAAGTGAGAGGGCCTCGCGCATCGCTACAAAAGCGCGAATGATTTGAATGTTGATGAGAGCGGCCTCCCGGGTGTGGAGAACACTTGAGAGCATGGCAACGCCCTGTTCAGAGAAAACGAATGGCTGGTATCGCCTTCCGCCACGTCCCGCGTTTGAGGTGCCAATTTGGCACCTCAAAGATTCGGATTCTATATTCGATAGTTGGAACATGAAATCGGCAGGAAAACGCTCCACATGTCTCTGTACCGCTCGATTGAGTTGTTTCGTCTCCACTCCGTATAAACGGGCAAGATCCGCGTCGAGCATCACCCGTTTGCCCCGGACAGTATAAATTGCAGAGGATATCTCTTGTAACGTAAGAGGGAGCGAGCTCATTCAGCCATCCAACAAATCTAGTTGTTGCGGTTATAATCGCCACCGCGTTTAGATTGTTGCGTTCAGATACCCTGAGGGAGGAGGTGGTAGGGGATGGAAGGGGACCCTACCGATTTCCTCTCCTACCTTTGTATCTCAATGGCTAAGCGCAAACGGACGAGCCTCAAAGTCAGAGCGGTATTCAGAAGACGTATGATTAACTAGCTTGAGGGGAGAAACGGTGGTCTTATGCCATTCCCGCTGAGCGCTCCCGCCAACCTGGTTCAATTGGATTCAAAGAGAGGAGGGCTCTGGGTCTTCGTTTTAGATAGAGAGGCTTTCATGAATACCTTGGTGCCTGAGCTCGGCGTGAGTGACCTAGACATGAGTTTGCGCTTTTATCGCGACATCGTGGGGTTTGAGGTTGTATTCGCTCGACCTGAGCATCGATTTGCCTTTATGAAATTCCATGGCAGTGAGCTAATGATCGAGGAGGATCGTCCGAGGGAAGGCATCTCGGCGCTGTGGGTCGTTGAGCCCCTTGATTATCCAAGGGGAAGGGGGCTTAACTTCTCTATCGATTGTCCAGATGCCGATGCTCTCGCGGATCGCCTGATGGCGAATGGCTTTCCGCTTCGTAAGCCCCTTGAGGATAATTGGTACCGCGAAAATCATATTCTCAACGGAGAGCGGAACTTTTTGGTTCAGGACCCAGATGGATACCTCCTTCGATTTACGCAAAGGCTCGGCACGAAACCGATCTAGCGTTCCTAAAGTTTGGGACCAGTGAATGGTAGATGCGTCACAGTTGGGCCTTCCGAATTTAGAGGTCTCTTATGATTACGTGGGAGCTTACCGGTACTCCTTCAAAAAATGATGAATCTGTCATTAGTGATGGGGTCTTTGATCATGGCCGCAGCCTCGCATCAGGTGGGAACGCTCAGGCGCTTGCCTGTTTTGTGCGGCAGGACGGAACGGTTGTTGCTGGAGGATTGGGCCGGACTGAGTACGGTCGTCTCTTTATCACTTCAGTCTGGGTCGTTGACCAGCTCCGCGGCCAGGGTATTGGGAGTGAAGTCATCACTAGGATGGAGCGAGAAGCCATAACTCGCGGGTGTCACGATGCTCTGATAGAGACCCTGATTGAGGCGAACGTACGGCTCTATGAACGCCTTGGATATAAGAGTGTCGCGCGAATTCCCACGTATGTCGGAGATTTCACGCGCTCCATCATGGTAAAACCCCTTATGAATGACGGTGCTGGTGGATAAAAGGGACGCCATGCTTTCATGTGTTTAATTATGCGAACGACTTTGAGAAAAGCCACACTCGATGATTCGGAGCGCATCGCCGATATCTATCTAGCATCGCGTAGGCGATATATCCCTTACGCGCCGATCGTCCACACTGATGCAGAGGTGCGCCTATGGATTAAGACTAAGCTGATTCCCTCGGGGCTCGTGACCGTCGTTTTCCGAGATGATGGGGTCAAGGGATTTGTAGCGCTCTCTCAAGATGACACCCACGGGTGGATAGATCATCTCTATCTCGATCCATCGGTGGTCGGTCAGGGATTGGGCACTTTGTTGCTGGCAGAGGCGAAAAAGATTCTGGGTAGTCCTATTCGATTATATACGTTTCAGCGAAATGAGGACGCTCGCCGTTTCTACAGACGATATGGGTTTCGAGAAATTGAGTTCAGTGATGGAACCTCGAATGAGGAGAGGACCCCTGATGTCTTGTTGGAGTGGCCGTAGATAAGGATGAGAGAGTGACCGAGTAAATAGCGAAAGTCCTGACTGTTACCAGTTTTAAAGTTTTAACTCCCTCGCGCTACATCTTTAATTTCCGACAGGAGCGTATCGATGAGGTGCGGCGAGAGCCGCTGCAGCTTCAGATTATTTTGATTAGTGTTTGTGCGGTCGTTACCTTTAGGGGACTTATGAACGCACACACCCCACACAACACATTCGGAATCACAGTCACTGAAGTGCCTGCTGAGAAGGACTATCGAAGCGTACCCCCGCGGTTGCCAGCTCTCGACCCGTCCTTAACCCATCTCGCGATGGGAATACCATGTCAGGCACGACTATCCCGCACTAGGGGGTTCAGGAATAGATAGCCTTTGTTCAAGAGGAAATGATTTAAGCTGGTTGGATTTTTCTGTTAGGTTGCTGTCTTCACTAAGGTTGAGCTTAATACGGATAAGGACGATTCCCTCCCGTTGCTTGCGGAGCAATGTTCGACCCTCAAGCTAATAAGTCACCGTTCTTCATGATTGTATGACCCTCTCAGACGCCCAGAGAAAGATACTCCTCGCAGTTATAATGCAGGCGAGCAAATCGGAAGCGGAGATCGCCAGAGATTTAGGAATGCGAATGCACACGGTGCGCCGGACGATTCAAATGTTCCTAGAACGCAAAATTTTCATTCAGCGTTCTGCTTTTGTGAATCCGTTCGTCTTAGGCCTCACCCACCATAGCACGTTGCTTTCGCTTCCCTTGGGATCCCAGAAGCATTACCTGAAATTCCGCCATATTTTAGCTAATATAGAAGGAGCAGTCGCTGTCATAGAGCATGGGGGAGCTCATCAACTAGAGCTCAGAACCTATACCAATAGCCTATGGCACCTCCAAAATATCTTTGACGCTATCGCGAAAGAGTTTGAGTATCCGTTTCGTATTCATGAATCTTTGACGATTCTTGAGCACGAATTTCCTGGCCTGTCGCCGTGGAATCCGCTCCCTAAAGAGCAGCGAATTTTCGGGTATGGGCCACTACCTGGAAGATCAGAAGCGATTCAACTTGACGAGCGCGACCACGCGATACTTAGCACTCTCTGCAACTCCAAATACATGAGCTGGAATCAGGTCGCCCGTGAGGTGTCGATGCCAACGTCAAGCCTCACCTATCGAATAGCCCATCTTGAGAAGCTGGGCGTAATTCAGGGGCACTACTACGTGGTCGACGTTAGGATGTTTAACGATCTCCCCATTCTTCTTCAAGTATCATCCAGAGCCTTGAAAGTAGAGGATCGGAACGCGATTAAGAATTTCTGTAGGCTACATCCGAAGGTTGCGTGGATGAGCATATTATTCGGGTCCCTTTCAGCCGAGATGCTTGTGCGAGTCCAATCTCACGAAGAGGCTCGCTCCATTATCTCCGACATGTCCAACCAGTTCCTAGGGACAATTGACAGCGTGTATATGACCGCACCACTCAAGTTTTTTAAGTGGTCAGATTATCCGTTCAAGAAACATATGCCTTTCCTTGTAGTGTAAGCTACGAGCTACTTTTGTGAGACGTTTAAGCCTTGTGTGTCACGATAGGACTAAATTTCTGGGGAGTCAGCGAGATTGCGGCCTGTTATGATTGACCCGATTTACTATAAAAAAGGCGTGTCTAGCCGCGTGGCGAGTGAAGCGGAGTTTCCGCAGCTAGCAAAAGGTGAAACTGCCGCACCTATGACGGCTTGATGTCATGCGGCAAAACGAAACACAAAAATGTAGGATATTCCACGGTCAGATTGACGAGGGAAAACGTGCTAGCTTTGGAACCCAGAAAAACCTCTCGGAGCTTCCGCCTGCTCCGGCGAATGTTGGTGAGGAACTCCAGTGTTCGAATCGCCAGGATCAGTCGAAATTTGATTTCGATGCGCGTGTTAGGATGTATGCAGAGGAAATTAAGAGAGAGATCCTAGAAAACACGCCCAGCAGCGGCAACGGTGCATACCGATGGAAGCCTTGCCGACTCAATTTGACTTTGATTCCGCACGAATTTCATGAGCGGATAGCGTATTGTCTTTTACAAGCTTATAACTTGCCCGGGGTCGAGCATCACGTTGCATACAATGTAAACGAGTTTAAGGGAATTGACCTGACGTCAATGGTTTTCGCCCTGGTCGCTCAAGGCGAAAAGGGGTTAGCCGCACTTGGGCTGAATCTGTCTGAATTTAAGGGAGTGGAGGAGAGCCTCCTTTTGGAACCGTTCCTAAATCACGACTGCTGGCATTTGCTCCCGAACTGGGAGGTATTCTCTGCGGATGCCCAGCGTCGCTTAGTGCGCGTCATTCTCGCGAGTAACGATATCTCTCTGCTAGTAACTAACTGGGATAAGCTTCGATTGAACGAGGCTGATTTGAGGGAAATAGTTGAGGATGTTTTTTTTCGAGGTTCCTTAAGTGTTGAGCAGCTTCCCGGTGTTGTTTTAAAATTAGGTGGCGTAAATCACGAGGAAATACTTTGTAGAGTCATCGCTCACGGGGTGGAGGCTAGTCGTCACGTTGCAATAAATCTCCATCGATATAATGGGGTTGACCCGTTGCTTTTCGCCGAAGCGTGTAGAGAATACTGCGAGACTGGTAAGAGGTGTTCGCATGAGATGGAGAATGCCAAGGCTCTGATTGGTTTCTTCACAGGGTTTGCAGGCTTCAGGGATGACGAGAGAGCTCGACAGTTGCTGCGCATTGCACCAGAGCATGTGCTCGCTCACCTAGACAGCTACCCCACGCTCAATCATCTTGAGGTGGCATTTGAACTAAGTAGTACCTCCGGAGCTCCCATCCTCTGCTCGTTCTTCAACAAGCTTACTAAACTTTCGAGTGAAGAGAGGACCGATATTATTGAGCGCATGCTTGCTGGTGGCTACCTGACGGCAGTCATCGAACACTTCGAAAGCTTTGAAGGGATCGATCGCTCCCGCATCGTAGAAAAAATCCTCGATCAGGCCCCGTCCGCATTTCTTAATCATGGGGCTTTATCGGGCGGGCGGTCGAAAAAATATTTAATCCAGATTCTTAGGAGAGGGATTCCGGAGGACGACTGGCCCGGCATGCCGGAAGAACACAACGCGCTTTATCAGTGGGTAAGATTCGGTGGGCACGATAGTGCAGTTGCTGAAGCATTGGTCGAGGGAAGCGCAGGCCATATAGTCATTCAGGAGTTAGGTTGTTTCTCTGGGCTGTCACCCGAACTTGTTCTCCGGGCCGCATATCAGGGTGCACGGTGGTGCATTGAACAGGGGCGTGTCGACACTGCGAGGAAGTATGTGACTGAATACAATGTGGATGTGGAAGAGTTAAATGCGGACCTCACCGAGAGAGTTGAGAGGGATCTACTGCATAATGATTCCTCTCCAGAGACCACTCTTTTTCGGGTAGGGGTTGCCGCCTGGTCGCTTTATTACCCGGATATCAATAGAAACGGTGTGTTCGCACACGACGCAAATATTCTAGGCCCATATCGAAACCTCTTTGGTGTAAGTGATCAGGAGCGTCTACAGAGAAATGCGAGTCAAGGACTTCTCGAGAACCTTGTGTCCAAGGGTATTCCGTTGCTTTTGGAGCTTGGGTGGCTTCGGGACGATACAGTTGCTTCTCTGGCAACGATTCTTCCCAAATTTTTGGAAAGCACTACCGGTTCGAAAAGGGCATGGCGGGCACATGTATGCAACCTAAGAACAAATCTGGGACGAATAGATTGGCGTAGGAGGAGGTTGGCCTCCGCCGTCAGAGCATCCCGGCGCATACTCGGACCGGCTGCGAGCTTTGACTCTATTATGGACCATGCTCACAAAATCATTGAAGCCAGGGACGCGTTGGTGAGAAAAGATACGGAGGCGGCTGCGGCGGCAAGTGCGAGCTTTAGAGTTGACCGGCATACGAATCCGGAATTATTCCAGCGAAAAGTTAAGGAGTATTTTGACAGATATGATGCGAGTAATCATTTTTTTCAGTCTGTTTCGCCTTTTGCAGGATCCAAGGTCGACCCTGTCGCCGAGCTGACTCTACTAAGGCAATTTTATGAGGATTTTGGAATTATTGAGGCGCCTGAGCTGTACTTTAAAAGATATCGAACCAAGGCCGATATACCGGGTATCTTAATAAGCTCCCAGCCCCCAAAGGGGCTCCCCTCTCGATGGCAGGTACAGGCCATTAAGCGCGAGCTCATGCAGCTGCACAACTTCATAGCAAAGGACGATGCTTCAGGCTTTGAAAGCCTACCGGAAGAATACACCGAGTATCTCTCTCGCTGGACAAACGCAAGGGATAGTCTGTTTGACGAGCGATTTAGTTACGCAGAAAAACGGGGACTCTTTCGCTCCAGGGTATGTGCTTTTGAGGAAGCACGGAGCAACGAATTGATTACGCCAAAGGATTTCCGCCTGACAATTAGAACTATGAAGGTCCGTCAAAAGGTAGCCGCCTCTCTAACGAAAGTGGACTGGCCGCGTGACGTTGTAATGAGCTTCCGCAACTTAACGGAGGCATTGTACGAGGTCCAAAATCGTAGGCCTAGCGATCTTCTTCAGCAGGAGAA
>JAIXQT010000199.1 GCA_027485595.1 Pseudomonadota bacterium
CAGGCTTCGGCCGTGCTGGCTCTGCAAGAGGCTACCGAGGCGTACCTGGTAGGTCTGTTTGAGGATACCAACCTGGCGGCGATCCACGCCAAGCGCGTGACGATCCAGCCCAAGGATATCCAGCTGGCTCGTCGGATCCGTGGCGAGAGGACGTAGTTTACGTAGTGGACGTAGTGGACGTAGATCGCAAATAGTTGTAGTAGGCCGCGACGTGAGGCACCACGATCCACGTCGGATCTTTGCGGGATAGTTCCTCGAGGAAGGCCCCATCGGCGTCATAGCGTGACGATGCCCAGGTCGAAGACCCTACAAGATCTAACCGCGCCACAAACATGGCCGTATCGGCACGTCCGGGTAGGAGCTGTGTCCCGTCGATGTGGACGCCATCGTGGCGTTCCTGCCCGAACGTGATGAGCTGGTAATCCCCCTCCCGGATAATGGGCAGGATAGCGGAAGTAAAACGAGGATGGACAATGTTATCATCATCTAAAAAGTAAACGTAATCATGACAAGATGCTTGTTTGCGGAGGAGATCGAGGGCAAAGTTCCTCTGGTCATTTCCCACTCTCCCCTGTGGTGAGCTCCGGTGCCAGTACTCGGAGATGCGAGGGTCGATCGGGTACTTGTAGCCTTGCATCTCCGGTACACGGCCGAGGTCGTACACGATAATCCACCTCCACTCGCCTTGGTCGGTGATGGATTCTCGCAAGCGTGGCAGCGATTCGGGTCTGGAACAAGGAGTAATGTAGATGAGCATTGGCAGGACGGACCCTGTCAAGAAAACGCAGAGGTATTCTTTTCGTTGGCACGGAGGCTGTTGACTTCATCGACTGCTTTCTTAATGGTTTCTTCCAAGGCCTTTTCCTTGGTCCAGTCGCCTCGTTCCATCGCATCGCGCGAATCAAGGATCACATCCAGCACGTAAGGGCGGTAGGTCCCCTTGCAGACGGTGCGGTACAGCATGGGGTACGAACAGAAGAGCTCCTTGTGGCGGTTCGAGTAGTGATGGACCTTCTCGGCAAAGTTCAGGTTGTTAGGCCCGGAGGTAATGTCCGCTTGCAGTGAGGCGACGAGGTCCTGGATCTGGGTTTTGCTGTGTCTCTCGGGCAGTGCGTCAAGGTTGTCCTTGAGCTCCTGAGGAGTACTATGAAAAAGGCTCATTGCTTACGATGAGGACGATTGGCGGAAGGAGATGTTTTGGATACGACACTCGAGTCGTTGGGTGTTGATGACGACCAGGGGCCGGCTCATGTCGACTTCGACGACGCTATCCTCCGCCTCACTCTCTGCGTCGGCTTGCTCGTCGGTGACTTCCTCGGTCGGTACGCTGCCACCCGATCGTCGCGATCGCCCGCTCTGTGAGCGATCCAGGGGTGTCGTCTCGGGCGCCGTGACATCGACGTGCACCGTACGGGGAAGGGAACGGAAGAGCTGGGCAAATAGGTTGATGACCGAGGGGTTACTCAGCTCGGGTGTGGCCCCGTGGTTCGAGAGGAACTGCAGAGCGTCGTGAGCGCTCTCAAACTCCATGTAATCGTTGGTCTGGCTTTGTGCGGCCGCTGAGGACGGTCCTGGGTTCGCGGCAGAGGCGGCGGTAGCTCCCGGCGCCCCACCACCGGTGCCGGGGACGGCGCCGTGCTCCGAGTACATCCCGGGCAGGGTGCGCACCCTGTGTACCGCGCGGCAGCACGGGCAGGTAAAGGTAGGATTCCGTGACCGACGGTCGACCACGAGTCGGAGAGTCCACTGCAGGATGCAGCGTAGGTGACACTGCGACTGGCAGCTATCGCAGCGCCACAGGGGTTCGGTCCCGGTCTGTGATTCGAATTCAGTCAGGCAGACGTAGCACGTGTCACTCAGGACAGTCTCTTGGATCAGAGGTTCGACAAGGGCGCTGACGTCAACGTCCGTTGCGTGCATTGGTGTAGTGGGCTATTGGCTAATTAGTGGCGAGCCAAATAAACTCGACAGGTTTGAACGCTCCTTAGCGGTGGTAGGCGGTCTGTATTCTGTGCAGCTCGCTCCGCAACCGATCAATCTCGTCCGCTTGCTGACTGGCAACGGCTTGCAAGTTCCCGTTTTCCTTTAGCAGGGCGGCATTGTCCTGTTCCAGGTGGTTCACCACCTCGGCGATGCTCCTGAGAGCTTCCTCGCACGTGGCACTGGCGTCCTCGAGGCCCTGGTAGCCCCGGTTGCTGAAGAAGCCAAAGAAGGAGGTGGACTCGATGGTCTTGTAACTAGCGTCATACACCAATGCAAAAGCTGCCCACTGCTCTTTGGTAAGAGCGCCAGCACCAGCGGCGGCCGCGGCAACTGCGGTTTTGTAGGCCGTGTTGATGGTGTCGGCGGCCTTTTTGATATCGTCCTTGGCCTTCTTGCAGTCTTCGAGCTGCCTACGGATGCAGCAGGGCCAGCTGACGGACCAGTTGTAGGCGGGGTAGTTCCAGTAGATGGCCATGGCTTGTCTTGTTTATCAGAGGCCTCGATAAAAAAAGCACGAGATTCTGGCAATTGCTTTTTTTTCTTAGTGTCACGGTAAAGAGCTTCAGGTGTCATGTCTCTCCCCGTCCCTACTGCACTACCCTCTCGGTCCACCTCTCCGCAGCCCACCAAGGATAATGATCGGCGCTACATGTGCATCCTGGACCTGGCGGAAGTCAAGGATAAGAAACGCGTGGTGCTCCACCTGCCCAACTCGGTGTTTGCACGCCTCTGCAAGTCGAACGGGGACGATGACGTGCACATCTACCTCGGTCAGAAGAAACAGAGGGGTATCAAGTTCTATCAGAAGCAGCACGGGTTCATGGTCGTGAAGCCAACTGCAAAGGAACCGAATGAAAATATTGCTCTGAGTACCACCGACGACAATGCTCAATTTTCAGGATCTGCGCCCGACCCTGTCAACAAGCCTGTGGAAACAAATCTCACCGAGGTTTCTCCCACCCCCGACGGCCTTTCTTAAGAAGATGGGGGTGAGTCATGCCCGTGAACCGACCGTGGGTACCCCTTCCATCGAGCATTACTTTGCGCGCCAGGTCTACACCGTGAACCGCTCGTACGTGCGATTCTGCACCAAGGACTCTATCAAACCTTCGACGGACCCTACCCTTGTGGACACGTCTCACTCCAGCAAGGTGTGCAGGGATTGTGGTTGTGATCGTCTCATGACGACCTACTCGGGGATTGTCTGTCAGAATTGCGGAGAGTTGAGCAGCAACGTTGTCATGGTAACCAGCGCCTCGTCCCAGAGTTTCGGGGGTTCCTTTGCGTCCTCGAGTTCTTCTTCGTCGGGCAAGCGCATCACGACCTACATGTATAAGAGGACCAACCACTTTTTGGATCACCTGAAGCGAGTCCAGGCCAAGGAAAGTCTCAGTGTCCGACCCGAGGTGCTGCAGTGCGTGCGGAACGAGCTGGCCAAGGAGAGGATCTTCGATTGTGACGCGCGCATCACGACGGCCAAGGTTCGTGGCATCCTCAAAAAGCTCAAGCTGCAAAAGTACTACAACCACGTCTTTTCCATCACGAGCTTTTTGAGTGGCCGGCGGCCTCCTTCTCTCACCCCGATCCAGGAGGAAAAACTCCTCTCGATGTTCCAGGTGATCCAACAACCTTTTAGCCGTCACTGCCCTCCCGATCGCACCAACATGATATCCTACTCGTACGTGCTTCGCAAGCTGGTGGAGATCCTGGGTTGGTACGATCTTATCGACTATTTCCCGCTGCTCAAGTCGCGCACCAAGGTTTTTTCTCAGGATGTGCTGTGGAAGAAGATCTGTCAGGACGTGGGATTCCCTTTCTACCGATCAATCGCCTAGGAGGTCCCTGGGTCAGGTGGGAGGTGATGGCCGACAGCTGGACCAGGAGTTCAAGGCGGGAGGAGAGGCGCTTGATAGCCCCACGCACTCGTTGGAGCGAGGCATGGATGCTCGTGTTCTGTAGAAAGGTGGGCTTCCACCACGGCCGGCAATGAATCAGCTGGTACAGGACCATGATTTCCTGATCGAGCTGGGAAAGAAGGTGGCGGATGCCCTGGAGGGCCGATGAGATGGATGCGGGGGGTGAGTGCTGGAGCATCTCTTTGGTAAACAGCTGGAGGATTTCTACTTGGTGCTCCACGTCGTGCTCGCGCAGAAACGCAATGGCCGAGTGGGAGTTGGGCGAGCTGAGGCTTAGTGAACTCAGTGAACTCAGTGAACTCAGTGAGGAGTAGGCCGAAGAGAGAGATCGGGCACAAGCCAGGCCGGTGGAAATCACCGCAAGGTTGGTGCTCATTCGTCACTTGTTTATTTCGAGACGTTATGAAATAAACCCAATCAATAGGATGGTGTTGGTCCGTGCTCTGCCCAACGAGGGTAGTAGCGTGCAACCGTACCTGGAGGATGCGCTCCGCTTGTTGCAACGTTGTGCTACTGATTTTTCGACGGTGCAGCGCAACCCACGCCTTGTCAAACTCAGGAACCCGGAGCTACCCCGCGAGGGGTACGCGAGGTGGTCGCAGGATCACAAATTCGGGTCACAGACCTTTCCTTCCGCGCTCGATGACGCGTGGCCGCCTAGCTTTTCCACGCTCGTGGGTCTGGACGTCTGCCGACCGCCCGACGACCGCCTCGTCTGTACGAGTATCTGCATCCTACACTACCTACCGGACGCCAAGACCTCGAGAGTCACCTACCACAAGGACCCCGTCCATCACGAGTACATTACGGCCATCACCCTCAAAGGGCACGGCACGCTGAAACTCCGGCAGGGGACACAAAAGGCCGTTCATTACGAGATGAACGAGGGTAGTGTGGTGAGCATGGAACAAGAGGACTGTTGGTATGCACGGCACGCCGTCGATTGTCCCAACGGTCGCCTGGCGCTCATCCTACGATACTCCGATGCATCGCGTCTGAGATGATGGTGGGGTGAGGTTGCATGGACTCGAGAAAGCCGGCCTTGTTGGAATCCACGTTGACCCAGGCATCGCCGGTCAGGAGGCCTCCGGTATCGGCCGAGGTCTCGGGGAAGGTCCACCAGAAACTTCCCGCGCTAAAGTTGCGATTCTGCATGTAGCCCCGGTAAGAGACAAAGTAGGCGAAATCGTCCGTGCCGGGCACGAGGTTCCCACCCACCTCGGTCGGTATGACGGGCATTTCATTCCAGGGAGCCGGCAGGTCTCGGATAAAGCCGAAGCGCCGGTCGAATGTCATCCACGTGTCGCTCATAGCCACCACACCACGCACGTCCGGGCCGTAGATGTGAGGGCACACAACGATCCTGCTCGTCGTGTTGAGGTCAACGAGCTGTTGCTGACTGGCCAGTCCACTCTCGGCGCCACTCCCTTCGTACGTCCCTCCCCACGGGTTATTGTAGTCGAGCTGTCCTTTCTGCACACCAGACACAAAGTAGAGACGGTCATAGTCCGTGCGGTCTTCGATGGCTCTTATAACACGGACACTATGGTCAACAAACTGAGAGAGTGTGCACTCACCGTGCGGTTCGTTCTTGATTTCGATGCCCATGACGGCGGAGTGAGAACCGAAGATTCGGACGGTATTGACCCAGGCATCAATCACCTGGTCCTCGCTGACCTGATCGGTCCACGGCAGGGGGGTGATGACGCTGCCGATGGTGTGCAGGTCCAGTAGAATAAAGATGCCCCGCTGGTGGCACTCATCCAGAAAACTCGTGAGAAAGTCCTTGGTCGAGGAGCCGTAGTAGCGCGTGTCCGCCGTGAGGCAGTCGTTGTTGACGGGCGTGGTAAAGTCGCTCATAATCTCGTAGGAAAGAGGGACCCGGATCGCGTTGAAGGACATGTTCTGCAGGACATCGAGGTAAGAGGTGAGGCTGTTCTTCCACAGGCCGTGAGGGACGCGGCAGTCGGATTCCATGCCGTGAAAATTGATGCCCTTGAGCCAAAAGGGCAAGGACTCGTAAAACAGGATCCCACCGGACGTGTACCATTTGTGCGACGGGCTTACGCGGGTGCCGCGCAGATGGTTCGTCGGAGCGGTGAAGAAGCTTTGTGCAACCCGGTAGGGTGAAGAAATAGCAAGGACGAATGAAGCCAGAAAGGCGAGTCTCATGACTGTCCTGGTAGTCATTTATAGAGGCTCATAAAAAAACGATAAACCCCTGCCCTGGTTGGGGCTTTCATTTTCACTCTCCTTTTTCGAGTACTACAGTCACATCCACACCAAAAATGCTGCAACTCGATACCCTGTCGAACCTCCTGAAACGCCTTGCGCGGACAAAACCGATCGCTTCCATCTACTTATCGACCTTCTCCCTCAACGTCGATTACCTTCTTGACCTGCTGAACGAGGCCGCTCTTCCCCGCACCCTACCCATCACGGTAGTGGCGAGCCGGTTCTGCTACCGGCCTTACAATCGCCATCATCACATTGACGATGCCACGCCGGTGTTGAAACCCAAGGAGCGGGACTTGCGACAACGAGCGTGGAAGGCGGTGCTGACCAAGTACCCGAAGCTGAGCATCTTTATCAAGTCCCCGGACTCCTCGCTGCGCATCCACTGCAAGTGGGGCTTCCTGATCCACGATGACGGGACGGTCACGACCCTGGCCTTCTGTTGGAACCTGGTGTACACCTTTACCGTGCCTCCGTACAAGAAGATGGCCAGTGAGGTGCCTCACATCCTTTACACGGGCAACCCCTTGAACCTGGTACCGTGCATCGATACGCTGGCGACGTTGCTGGTACCCGCCGTAGTGGCTTTTGTCAACCCGACACAGGAAGGTCTGGGAACGCTTCTCTCGCGGGTGCGGGACGCGGCACTCAATACCCCTTCGCACAGACACGACAAACTCATTCTGTTGTGCCCAGGGGGGTACGAGGCGGCGACGGAGGATATCGAGGCGACGTTGGGTACGTGGTTGGACACGCAGGGTCCTCCAATCAGCTACCAGCTGACCGCTCACTTTTCCTTCCTGCAAGCCAAGCAGCTTCACCGGTGCTGCGATCTGTTGAGGGCCTTTCTCCCCAAGGTCGCTCGGAAGACGCGGGTGCGACTCACGGCGCCATCCGAACAGCCACTATGGGCGCACGAAAAGGTCATTTACTGCACCCCGGAACATGAAAACCACAGCATTGCCTTTGTGTTTTACACGAGCTGCAACTTTTCGGGCGCGAGTTACGGTGATGCCATGGAGAACCTGGAAGGGGGTGTCCTGGTAAACTGCACACGAGAGTCCTTGCCGTCGAGCGTAGTGGACCGCCTACGGTTGCTGCGGGAGTCTCCCTACCAGCTCGACATCCACAAATTCACCTGTCTGACATGAGAATCACGAGAGAGCAGCAGCCAACCTTCCCCCTCGTGACGGCGAGGGCTTTTTCGCTCCACTGGCGCAGCTTCTGACGAGTCGTTCCACTGTAGGAGGTGTCAAACAGGAAAGGATTGAACTGACCGGTGCACGCCAGCCACACGGTCGTCTCGGCGCTCTGCCCTTGGACGGCGTCGGGAAGACCACCCGTTGCGCGTAGGAATTCGCAAGTCGCTGCCCACGCGTACCCGGGGTGTCCGGTATGTGACAGGGAGCTCGTGATGGAGTAGATGGTCCTCGATTCGGCACTCTTGTCTTTGGCAACCACTCCCACATTCCACATCTGGGTGATGGCGTGCTGGGAAAGAGCGCTCTCGACGACGCGGCAGACATCTTGGTTGGTGCAGAAAAACACGGTAGGATCGACCCACGCAATCGCCGTGGCCTCCGGGTAGTGCTCAAGGACGTGGCGTATACCCGTGTTCCAAGGATTCTCGAGATTCGAGACTCGTTGTACAAACACCACCAAACGTCTGGTGGTGTGAAGGAGAGGGCTATCGCCGCCACCACCAACTACGACGAGCGGTGCACCAAGATCGTCGCAGACGTAGTGCACGAACCGCGCAAAGGCCAGCTCATCGTCGCCTTTGGGTGCAAGCGTGATCCACCAGAGGCGGTGGTCGGTCGTAGCTCGCATACGAATACCTCTGGATGCTTTTTTTTGTCCGTTAGACGAGCAGAAACAAAATACAATAGATGCGAGCGATCGATTTCTTAAAGGTGTTATTTACGGTGCTATTTAACCCTTACTTACTGGGCGCGATCCTGGCGGGAACTGCGTACGTTTTTGCCCACTTTTATGGATTCCTCGGTGTATTCGTCTTCTTCTCCAACCCCGTGATACTTGCCCTCGTAGCCTGGACAGTCATCCTGCTCACACTCAACTACATCAAGCCCGTTATCGCGCGATTCTTCAAGAACCTCCAACAGGCATTTGTGCGCTGGATCAAAAAGGACGTGCTCAAGCTCAAGACCTCGGCCTACGAAGAACAAGGTGGAGGGGATAACGAGCTCGGAGACGGAGAGGAATCTCTCCGATCCTTCCTCGAGGAAGCCTACTACGCATCGACCGACGCGCTCCAGGCCTTTACCGGCCCCGGTCTAGACTACCATCAAGGCTACGGTCAAGGCTACGGTTACGCGGGGGAGGAGGCCTATTAGAATTAAGGTTAAGAGCACTCGGTGTCGGTGTAGGATAGCCGGGTCCCATATGCCTTGGATAGAGAGACGGGTACCACTGCTGGAACGGTGTCTGCGCGTGCGCGTGCGCGTGCGCGTGATAAAACCCGCGGTAGTGGGAGTACGGAGGCGGAAGCTGCGAGACTGCTGAGCTCGGTCCGTAGTACGACCCGGGTGCTCTGTCGGGCTGCAGTCGGTTGGCAACGTCTCGACTCTGCTGCCGCATTCGCCGCCTTCTCCTCCTCCTCCGGGGTTTAGAACTCTCGGTGGGAGGCGAAGGCTCTGTACGAGGCGAAGGCTCTGTACGAGGCGAAGGCTCTGTACGAG
>JAIXQT010000174.1 GCA_027485595.1 Pseudomonadota bacterium
GAGCTGAGGCTCCGAAGATTGCCGCCACCCTTGAGCGGCGTATGGTGGACTTCACCAAGGTCGAGCGGATACCCGCAAAAGCTCTTCAGAACGTACTGCGCGAGGTTCCTCACCGCGACCTTGCTATATCCCTCAAAACAGCCGAAGAACCGATTCGACAACGAATCCTTGAGAACGTCTCAGAGACGAAACTTGAGATGATTAAAGAGGATATCTCCCTTCTACCCCCAATGGAGGTCACAGACGTCGAGGCGGCACAGGCCCGTATCTTGAAACGGCTCGAGGAGCTGTATCCTGACGAGACAGATTCGAACGTTCGGAAGCCCTTCAAATCGCGGCTGGCATAGAGCCTTTACCCAACAAAAACGTTCTTATTTTGCGCACCTGCCGTGATCCAGAACAGGGAGAGCGCGCTCATACATTTCTCACACGCCTCATAAAACCTACATTTTCCTAGGGTTTTCCCTGGTCGCGCTGGAACGCGCCGTATTTTCTGATTATTTCCGACTCGATGCGCTTCTTTAGCGCAGGACTCCGGGCTATATTCAGGGACGCTGGTTTTACTTACGCAGTTATGTAGTGGGAACGAGTCGGCACTTATTGAGGTAAAAAATGCATTCGGATCATTCTGCCACTTTTTCAGGCAAAGTGAATGGAGCCGAGAGAACCGCGATTCCGTCGGTACCAAGCGAAAATTTTGATCGGTTGGTACATCCGGCGGCGAGCCTGCATTCAAGCAGAAGCTCCTCCTCTCTTTCTCTTTCACGCCAAGAACCTTTCGGACTTACGATCATCGTCGGTGGAACGAACGTTCGATACTGCCTATCCCACCTTCACTCCAGAGAACCCGCCACTCAAGCATTCAAATGGCAATCTCTTCGAGATGAGTACAATGCTACTCCGGAGGCGGGGTTCGTCAGATTCGAAGATTCGCATAACGTCACATACCCTGAGTTAGCCAAGCGCTGCGAAGAGTTTGTCAGGAAGAATTTCGATAACCCTGACCAGCCTCTTGAAGTCGATCATTTTTCGGCAATCACCTTCTCCATGGCGGGTATGGTGGAAGGCGATGGTATCGGAGCCAACGTAACGACCTCAAACACACTCTTGAAGATCAGAAACGAAGCTTTTGCGGAAAAGTTCATCTCTGAGTTCCAGCGAAGGGTGCCCGAACTCCCCCTTAAAGACATACAAGTGAGAGTCATCAACGATGCGGAAGCTGGCCTTGAGGGAGAACTTTACTTCAATAAGATCGATCGGGATCTCGTGACGTTGTTCCTGATATTAGGAACTGGATTAGGGAGCGCATGCACCAAACCGGGATTTGCTGAACTAGGTCACTTAGTCGTCTTCGACACTAAGATCGAAAAATTCCGTCTTCTTACAAAGGAGGAATTCGCAGCTTGCACAGATAGTGACGGCTCATTTAAGCCTTTGGAGGATTTAATTTTTGCAGAAAACTTACTAGCAGGCCCTTGGACAGCGATAGGATTCGTAAGATGTCTATCGGGTCATGAGCCACCGCTTCTGACCGCGTTAGCCGATCATATCGCAGCGGCCGAAAGAGCGGCGGCCGAGAAGGCGGCAGCAGAGAAACCTGGCGAACCTCCTTTAAAGGTTCGTTCGACCCAGGAGATCTACAAAGAATTAAGAGAAATTCAGCAGTTTAAAAATGGCGAACGGCACTTGTGGGCTGGCCACGCCAAAGAATCAACCTTGCGCGCGATCAATAGCCTGATCTTCGACCGGACGCACTGCGACCTAGCTCAACGAACCGAAGCCTTCGGAGGTTTGGAGGCTATGAAAGCTACAGATCCAAAGCTCGCCCTCGACGTAGTCGCGGAGCTGGAGTGGAAGCGCTACTATAGGGATGTAGGTAAAGTTGCCGGTGTAGTTTACGACAGGATGTTACAGGAGGGACTCAACCCTCATAAATTCATCGCAGGCGGCGGAATAGGAGAGCTCAGCAATTGCTATAGTCCGGAGCTTAGGCGACAAGCCTTAAACATCATTGCCCAGGCAGGCAACCTGCCAAAATGGCTATTTGACTTTTCTCGCCTCAGCCCAACCGCCCGTGAATCCGCGCCAACGTATCAAAAGGTCGTGGAAACAGGGCAGAAGCTTGCTCACTAGGTTGCGCCAGCAAGCCCACGTCGTTGTCGACAGGAGTTGAGGAACCCAACTACGGTTTTCCATCAAACCGCCGCGCCAACCCCCTCCAACACTCCGCATAATCCTGCTGGAGTGCGGATGATTCCGCCGCGAACTTTGTGAGGTGCTGGGGATACCGGGTTTCGAACATAAACGCCATCGTGTTTGAGAGCTTCACGGGCTGGAGAGTGTCATTAGTAGCTTTATCGAACGCGCTCGCGTCGGGTCCGTGCGGCAGCATGCAGTTATGCAGGCTGATTCCGCCCGGAACAAAGCCGTCAGGTTTGGCGTCGTACCGTCCATAAATCAGCCCCATAAACTCCGACATAATGTTCATGTGATACCACGGTGGGCGAAACGAGTGTTCTGCGACGGACCATCGCTCAGGGAAGATCACGAAATCCACGTTGGCCGTCCCCTCCTCTCCTGATGGCGCGGTAAGCACGGTGAAGATTGACGGATCGGGATGATCGAAGAGCAGTGCTCCGACTGGGGAGAACGTGCGAAGGTCGTACTTATACGGCGCGTAGTTTCCGTGCCACGCCACGACATCGAGTGGAGAGTGATCGATCGTGGTCTCAAAGAATTTGCCACACCACTTCACAAACACTTTGCACGGGGATCGCTTGTCCTCGTATGCGGCTACGGGAGTTTTAAAATCACGTGGATTAGCGAGGCAGTTCGCGCCGATCGGTCCGCGATCCGGAAGGGTGAACTTAGCGCCGTAGTTCTCACACATGTATCCACGGGCGGCCCCCTTAAGGACCTCGACTTTGAACTTCATCCCCCGCGGGATAATCGCGATCTCACCGGGAGCGATATCTATCTTTCCGAGCTCTGTAAAGAAGCGAAGCTCGCCCTCTTGAGGGACGATCATGAGCTCACCATCGGCGTTGTAGAAATATTCATCCACCATAGAGGTGTTTACAAAGAAGATATTGGCGGACATCCCGGTTTGGGTGTTTACGTCGCCGGCTGTGGTCATGGTGCGAATGCCGGAGAGGAAGGTGGTGGGATCGGATGGGGCTGGAGGTGGATTCCATCGAAGTGGGCCGATCGGAAGGGAGTGTTCGTCGATGCAGGGAGCAGTCTTCCAGAACGGGAGGGTTATGGGAGCGAATCGTCCAACATGTGCGACAGATGGCTGCATGCGGTAGAGCCACGAGCGCTCGTTGGTACCGCGGGGAGCGGTGAAGGGGGAACCAGAGAGTTGTTCGGCA
>JAIXQT010000085.1 GCA_027485595.1 Pseudomonadota bacterium
ACGAACCGGAGAGGTTGCTTCAGGTAAGAAGGCTGAATGTAGTTATGGGCGTTAGGAACGAGGACGTGCCTTTACGAGGCCGAGAATCCCCTCGGCGATAGCGGTCGCGGCGTCTGCAGTTCGATTCGGGCCAGCGGCACCTTTCATCTCCTTGAAAACAATGGGGTTTAGAAGACGCTCAAGAGCATCCCTGAGCCGGCCCGGAAAATCAGGCGCGGTCTCTTCTACGAGAATCCCCTTGTTGTGGTCGACCAAGACCCGAGCGTTGTCGGTTTGATGGGTCCCCTGCTGGAACGGATACGGAACGAAGATCGTCGGCCGATTCACGCATGCGATCTCGGCCACCGAGCTGGCACCTGCTCGACTGATCATCACATCGGACCACTCATACGCGCCGGCCATGTCGTCGATAAAGCTCACAACGTGGGCCGCCACTCCGGCGGCACGATAGGAGTTCACCACGAGCTCCATTGCATCGGGGCGACACTGGTGAACCACCTCTACCTGTCTCTCCGCAAGCAGTGTGGCGATGTGCGGCACCGCCTCATCGAGACCCCGCGCGCCTTGGGAACCGCCAACGATGAGAAGGCGCTTCGGAGCATCCGGCCGAACAGATGAGCTATCAACCTTTGACAGCTCCGCACGTACTGGGTGCCCTGTATGAACAACGCGAGCCCTCCCACTAACCGTAGTGTCGGCAAATGCAGTTGACATCGTATCAGCAAAATATCCGAGCACCCGATTAGCCAAACCTGGCTGACGCTCCGCTTCGTGAATCCAGGTAGGAATCCCTTGTAATCGAGCGACAACCACCGGAAGCACAGAAACATACCCCCCCACTCCAACCACCACATCTGGACCGAGCGATCGATAGAGGGCCCGAATCTGAGAGATTCCCTTCGGAAGTCGCAAGAGGAACTGCGCGATACCTATGATTTTGCGGCGCTTAACGCCGGCGCTGGCGATAACATGGCGGGTGTATCCCTTCTCTACAATGAGCTTCTCCTCGAGGGGGCGACCGGCGCCAATAAACTCAACCACACAGGTCGGGTCCCTCTTCTTGAGTGCCTCCACGATATGCGTTGCCGGGATGAGGTGACCACCCGTTCCCGAGGCAGCGACGATGATGCGACGCTGTGCCCCCCTGTCCTTCTCCAAGGTGCCGATTTCAAAACTAGTAGAACTCACCGTATTTCCCATTTTTGGACCCTTTAGACAGCAGCCCACCCTCTACAACGATCCGTGCGGATGATCTCCCGCGTCCTTTCGGACCCCGAGTAGGAGACCTACGACCCCCATACACGCAATCAGACTGGAACCGCCGTAGCCTACCAGGGGCAATACCATCCCCTTCGTTGGAAGAAGTCCGATGACTACACCCACATTCAAGAGCGCTGGGGCGGCGATCATCATGGTAAGACCGACGGCAAGGGAGAACAGGAAGGTGTCATGACGCACGCTTCGCGCTATCAGCAACCCCCGCCACATCACCACCAAAAAGCCGAGCATGGTGCACAACCCCCCAACGAAGCCAAGCTCCTCGGCGATCACAGCAAAAATAAAGTCAGTGTGCGCCGCGGGTAAAAAGAACAGCTTCTGCTGACTTCCACCCAGCCCAACGCCGTACAGCTGACCACTTCCCACCGCGATGAGGGACTGAATGAGTTGATATCCCTTACCGGATGCGTCAGCGAACGGAGAGAGAAAGCTGACGACGCGCATCATCCGGTACGGCGAGATGTAGACCAAGAGACCAAGGACGAGGCCGACCCCTATGCAACACAGAAACATGTGGGCCAAGCGGGCTCCGGATGCGAGAAGCATCGAAAGAACAACGACGACGATCACCACGGTAGACCCGAAATCAGGTTGAAGGAGCAGGAGCACCGCTGCGAGCCCCACCATTGAGATCGGCTTAACAATGCCATTTAAAAAGGAAGAGAGCTTCTGCTCGTGCCGAGAGAGAAAGCCGGCCATAAAAACGACCATAAAGACCTTCACAAACTCAGCGGGCTGAAAGCGAATGGGGCCAAGCTTAACCCAGCGGGAAGCACCCCCCGCGCGATCCGCGATACCCGGCGTGAGGGGAAGGACGAGAAGAAAGAGAGAGGCGATCAGAAGGTACGGCGAGATCCTCCTCAGAAATTGGAAGGGCACCTGCATACAGGTCACCATAAAGATCCCCCCAAGAACCGCCGAGATAAGCTGGCGCTTCGCGTAAAACAGGGAGTCGCCCATCTTCTCCTGGGAAACGATACCGGTCGTGGAGTACACCATAACCAGACCGAATCCCACCAAGAGAAGAACCGACACTACCAAGAGATAGTCAACCGGCGACGGAGCGTGAAGTTCTTTGAAGCGGCTCGACGGGAGCGCCGACGTAAAATCCATAACGGGATTATGCCAGCGGAGGGTTGCGCCTGCCAGATGCAAAGAAGGCGATCGGGGAATATTTTCTCAGGTGTTGACCAGGTTGCGCGACTCCGTCAGACCCAAGGTTACTTGTCGAAATAGTTACCATCGGCGACTATGGGGCCCATGAATTCTACCGCAGCCGACGTGGAGCGCGAGCTCCCTCCGATCTACTCCGAAACTCTCGGGTCTCAAGGGCCCACCCTCGTACTCCTTCACGGCTGGGGGCGCTCACTGGAAGCGGTTCGACAGCTCGGGGAGCTGCTTGCGCAGGAGCACCGGGTCGTGATTCTCGACCTTCCCGGGTTCGGTCGCTCCCCACTCCCGTTCCCCGCCTCAAACGAAGGGGGCGGTTGGGGAACCTTTGAGTACAGCGAACGGGTAAAGCAGTTTCTCGACCAATCCGGCATCTCAGAGTGTATACTTCTCGGACACTCGTTCGGCGGTCGCCTCTCGGTTCGCCTGGCTTCGAAGTACCCTGATTGCGTCAAAGGGCTCATCCTCGTAGGCAGTCACGGACTCAAGCGAACACGACCCCTCATAGAGGAGATCCGCGTTCGGTGGATTCGATCCCTCTCAAAGACAGCCAAGGCCATCGATGGCATGATCGGCACCCGCATCTTCGCGCACTATCTCGCACCTCGATTTGGATCGAGGGACTACAACGCCGCCGGAGATCTCAGAAAGACTCTCGTTAAGACGGTCAACGAGGATCTGACCGAGCAGGCGGCGTCTATACGGATACCAACTCTTCTCTTGTGGGGAGAGAACGATACGGAGACACCCCTCGACCTCGCTCGCAGTTTTAACAGCCTCATTCAGGATTCGCAGCTCCACATCTTCCCGAACAAGGGACACGAACCGTTCGCGGACGTTGGGTCGCACCTCCTCGCTCAGTACATCACCACGTTCCTTTCATCGAGAGGCCTCTGTGCTCGCTAAAACAACGACCATTATCCTGATCGCCGCCAACTTGCTTTTTGCATGGCGAAGGACCCTTTCGTACCTGCGCTACTTCCAGCAAGAGGAGTACAACACGCCCCGCTTCATAGCGTGGCTGAAGAGCACAAGAGCGTTCGACACGAGAGCCTCCTGCGTCCTTCTGCTCGCGCTCATTGGCCACCTTATCTTTCCTGGGAGCGGAGCCTCGCTCCTGATCGCGCTTGCATCTGCAATAACCCTGCTCGTTATCGCGTATATTCTCGAGGGAGATCCTCGGACGACCGGCAAGATCCGTCTCAACATGACGGAACGGGCTACCAAAACCGCATGGGTCGCATACGGAATGTTAGCCGTCATAGGAATCCTTCCCCTGTTGGGCGTGTGCTGTTCGTGCTCACAGGGATCGGCCCCACTAACGCTCACCGCAATCTGCGGTATCGTGATGGCGCAAGTAGCGCCCGCAGCCCTCATGCTGGCCGCAAAAATTCTATCGCCAGCCGAAAAGCGACTTCAGCGGTATTACTATAACGACGCACAACGGATCCTGCGTGAAACGAACCCATTCGTCATCGGAATAACCGGAAGCTACGGCAAAACTGGCGCCAAGGCCGCATTAGGAGATCTGCTGAC
The DNA here is from genome assembly GCA_027485595.1 of Pseudomonadota bacterium. Taxonomy (GTDB): domain Bacteria; phylum Bdellovibrionota_C; class UBA2361; order UBA2361; family OMII01; genus OMII01. The sequence continues at coordinate 3,985 of JAIXQT010000085.1, forward strand.
ACAAACCCTCGGCAGCACCTTCTGGCCAAAGAAGAGTATCAACACTGTCATGGGGATCACCCGCACCATCCGAGAGACGATGCGGCCGCACCACAAGTACGCCGTCATTGAGATGGGGGCATACAACATAGGCTCAATCAAACGACTCTGCGACTTCACCCCTCCCAAAGCCGCTCTCGTAACGGCCGTTGGAATCATGCACCTGGAGCGGTTTGGAAGTCCCGAAAACGTCTACAAGGCGAAGAGCGAGATCGCTCAAGCGCTTCCAGAGGATGGAATCCTCGTCTGCAACGGAGACAGTCCAAACGCTCGCCGAATGGCAGAGGAGCACAAACGAAAGACAACCCTCCTCTACGGATTCGATCTCTCCAAGGGGCACCTCGATTGCTTCGCAACAGATATCACCTACGATGAGAACGGCACCTCCTTTGTGGTTCACTACAAGGGCGAACGGTTTCCGGGGCGCACTCCACTCCTTGGGAAGCCTGCACTCTCTAACGCACTCGGAGCGTTTGCCATGGCGTGCGCGCTCGGCGCGGAACCGGCCTTCGCTGTGGCGTGCATGGGGAACCTTCCCCCAGTTGATAACCGTCTCGTTTTGGACAAGGGCGCTTCGGTCTCGTACCTAAGGGATGCCTACAACTCAAATCCTACAGGATTTGAGGCCGCGCTTGAGGTTCTGAAAAACCTCCCCGCCACACGTCGAATTCTCATAACGCCCGGTATGATAGAGCTTGGAGATCTGCAATGTGAGGAGAACAAACGACTCGCTCTCATGGCTGGGGCAGTGTGCGACCTCGTCTACGTGGTCGGCACCACAAACCGGGACGCGATCCTCGCGGGGCTCGCTGAAGCCAATTTTCCACGCACAAAAATAATAATCGCTGAAACGAGGGACGAGGCGTTTCACATTCTTGGCGAGCAGAGCGCTGCGGGCGATCTTGTCCTCATCGAGAACGACCTCGGAGATCTCCACGAAGGTAAGGTGAGGTTTTAACGTGACAAAAAGCAAACGAACACGCGTAGCCGTACTCTTTGGTGGCCGCTCAGTTGAGCACGAGATCTCTGTCATTACGGCCCTCCAGCTCATGCAAGCGATCGACCCCGCCGTGTATGAGGTTACCCCCGTCTACATCGCCCCAAGCGGAACGTGGCACACGGGAACAGAGCTCCTGAATCGTTCCTTCTACGCAAAGGTACCAGGAAACCTTTCGAGTCTTGCAGAGGTCACCCTTCTTCCTAAGCCGGGAGTAGGCGGACTCACGAAACTATCCGATCATTCAATCATCCCAATCGACGTGTTCCTTCCTGCGTTTCACGGTCAATACGGAGAGGATGGATGCATTCAGGGACTCTTCGAGATGGCGGATGTTCCTTATACCGGCAGCAATGTGGTGTCCTCGGCGATGACGATGAACAAGTACGCATGCAAGGTATTTCTCAAAGAGCACGGCGTTCCGGTTCTTCCGGCTCAGCTTATCGCCCGCTCGGACGCCCAGCGTGACATCAGGGGAGCCGTCGAACGAGTTTTGGCGCACGATGGATATTCTCTCCCGCTCTTTGTGAAGCCGTGCAACCTCGGTTCGAGCATAGGTATTTCCAAGGTTAAGGACGCGAGCGAACTCGCTGCTGCCCTGGCGAAGGTCTTCCGATACGACACACACGCCCTCGTTGAGCCGTGCGTCAACGAGATCATGGAGATAAACTGCTCCGTGCGAGACCACGACGGTATCCACGCCTCAGTCGTTGAGGTTCCCGTCTCCCAATCAGGAGTGCTCTCGTACGAGGAGAAGTATCTTCGGGGTGGCGGCAAGAAAACCGGACAATCGGCGGGCATGGCGAGCCTCACCCGGGTGATCGATCCTCAGGATCTCGACCCAGAGATCAAGAGAAACGTGGTCGAGCTTGCCACGCGCTCTTTCACCGTTCTCGGATGCTCGGGGGTGGCCCGCCTCGACTTCATCGTCGACCTGGCGACGGGCAATCTCTACTTCAACGAACTGAACGCCTTTCCCGGTTCATGCTCGTTCTACCTCTGGGTTCGATCAAATCCGCGAGTGCTGTACACGACCCTCATTCACAACATGATTGAGACGGCGATGAAACACCACGCAACAGGCGCATCACTTGATAGGAATATCGGGCTTAAGGCGCTTCGGTCATAATCCGAACGAACGTGAATCCATCCCCTCAAACTTGGCCAGCGGAGACCCATCAACGTTTTTTTTCGGACAACGACAGCTTGCCGAAAATCCTTTTATCTTGAGAACCGACCATGGGACATCGTCGACCAGCCTGGGTCGCTTTCTGCAGGCTCGCGCCGCTTCATGGGCTTAGCAGGGTGGTGAAAAATGATTTCCTGTTGCGCCTTTCGATGGTTTGACTGCAACTTCGTTGGAGCCAACGAAAAAATCCTCGACGTATCTCAGTGGATACGCCTCCGGTTTTTTCGTCGTCTCCGCCTCGTTTCGTCGAAACCCTCAAAATGCTCACGACGGAACCATTTTTCACCACCCTG
>JAIXQT010000218.1 GCA_027485595.1 Pseudomonadota bacterium
GATGAGCTGAAAGGCATGGCAAAAAATCGGTTTAAAAATTGGATTACAAATTAAAGATAATATTTATATACGTTTACAATAATATTATTGTTGTAAAAATTCTATTTTTAACATTTGCCCCATGGTGAAGGATCATAAAATAGATAACAGTCCATTTTATAATTCGACTATCCGATCGCGGAAGCGCTCAAGATGGAGCCGAAGCTAGCTGAGTACGCCGCCGGAGAGGGGCGTGAACTGATCGAGCTCGCGCAGAAGCTTGAGGGACTTACCCGCCATAGCTCGACCCACGCAGCTGGAGTTGTTATCGGCGATCGCCCACTTGATGAGCTCCTCCCGATGATGGTCGATAAGGATGGCAACGACGTCACCCAGTACTCGATGACCTATGTTGAGAAGGTGGGGCTCGTAAAGTTTGACTTCCTCGGCCTTAAAACCCTTACGGTGTTGCACACCGCGTGCCAGATCATAAAGGAGAGTCGGGGGGTTGATATCGACCTCAACGCCTTGCCCCTCAACGATCCAAAGACCTACACCCTTCTCTGCGGTGGAAACACAACCGGGGTATTTCAGCTTGAGTCGAGCGGAATTACCGAGATGGTGGTGCGGCTCAAGCCGAGTTGCTTCGATGATATCGTGGCTATCTTAGCGCTCTACCGACCAGGTCCACTCGACGCGGGAATGGTAGACCACTACATCGAGCGTAAGCACGGACGAGAGCCTATCTCGTACCTCCATCCGCTCATGAAGGATATCCTCATGGATACCTACGGAGTCATCCTGTACCAAGAGCAGATCATGCAACTCGCCCGAGCGCTCTCTGGATATAGCCTCGGAGAGGCCGATCTTCTCCGTAAGGCGATGGGTAAAAAGAATCCAGAGGAGATGGCTAAGCAGAAGACCCGCTTCGTCAGTGGAGCCGTCGAAAAGGGGATCGCTCAGAAGCTAGCCGATGAGATCTTCCAACAGATGGAGACCTTCGCGCGATACGGCTTTAACCGAAGTCACACCGCAGCGTATGCGCTTGTCTCGTTCCAGACCGCGTACCTCAAGGCCCACTACGGCGTGGAGTTCATGGCGGCGTTGATGACGCACGACATGGAAGATACCGATAAGACCTTCAAGAATTTCAACGAGTGTCGAAAGCAGGGTATCGCGGTGCTTCCACCGAATCTCAACGAGAGCTCGGCCAGTTTCACGGTGCGTGCAGGAAAGATCCTGTTCGGGCTCGAAGCGGTCAAGGGAACTGGGCAGAAGGCAGTTGAAGCGATTATGCGCGCTCGGCAGGACGGACCGTTTAAGGATCTTGAAGACCTCGTTTCGCGTGTTGATCTCACGAGCGTCAATAAACGCGTATTTGAGAACATGATAAAGAGCGGCGGGTTCGACTTCTCGAAGGTAAGTCGTCGTGAGATGAGCGAGCGACTTGAGGAATTCCTCAAGGTGTATGCCTCGCGGAAGGATGTAGATCCGAATCAGATGAATCTGTTCGGGGCGGCGGCTCCCAAGCCCGTTGTCGCGCGTCGAGCGGTGACGATCCCTGAATGGCCGGTAAATCAAAAGCTCTCTTTTGAGCGGGAAGCGCTCGGATTCTATATCTCCGGTCATCCCCTTGAAAAATTTAAGTGGGACCTTAAGCGCCTCGGAGCGCTCTCGACCGCTGATGTGAAGACGAAGAAGGCGAAAGAGGTGCGTGTCGGCGGCGTCATCACAGCGCTCAAGCTCAAGAATACCAAGAAGGGCGATCGCTACGCGAGCTTCGCGCTTGAGGATTGGCTTGGTACCATCGATTCTCTCGTGTGGCCTGATACCTACAAAAAGATTCAGCACCTAATCGTTCCGGACGAGCCGGTTATGGTATCGGGTCGGGCGGATGTTACTGAGGAGCGATGTGTCTTGGTTATCGACAAGATGGAGTCGCTGATTCAGTTGCGCGATAGGAGCGCCACACAGGGGTTTCTTATGTTGACCGCCAATGATGATATCGAGCAACGTATGCCAGCGGTTCAGACGATCTTTCGGAAGTATACCGGGTCATGTCCTGTGAAGGTGCGGTTGCAACTTGATGATGGAGAGGTCTCCATCGTTCTTCGCGACTCGGCCAACACTCCTGTGTGCGTCGGGCCCTCTGAAGCGCTCTGTGAAGAGGTCGAGCAGCTGTTCGGTCGGCCTGTGTTGACCTTTATGTGAGGAAGCAATGTCGAAGCCCAAAGAGTCGTTCCTGCCCCCCCTTTGGGTCCTCTCCTCGGTCACCCTAGTTGGATTGTTCTGGCTCGCGGCGCAGCTTCGGGAGCTCGTAGTCCTGTTGGTTATCGGGTACTTCATCGCCTATGCGATTGATCCGATTCTCTCAAAGCTTGAGTCAAAAGGGATCTCTCGTGGGATCGGCTTTACGCTCGTGTGCGTGGTGGTTGTTGGCCTCGTGGTCCTGATAGGTGTTACGGCCCTCCCTACCATTGTTGACGAGTTCCACAAGCTCACCGCTAATTTAAGTCGCTATATTGAGATCGGTCGTGAGCGACTGGGCCCGTATTGGGATAAAATTATCGCGGCGCTCCCGATACCGAGCAGCGAAGAGCAGGACCTTGCCGATACCGTCGCTCGCCTCCCTCAGATGTTGTCAGAGGTGAACGGCGAGGCGATAAAGAAGGTGTTCGCGACGATCGGGGGAACCCTTCTCCAGGGGTACAACAAGGCACTTGCCTTGGTAAATATCGCGCTCTTACCCTTTATTGTGTACTACCTCGCTCTTGATCTGCCGAAGATTCACTCTACTGTTGTGGGGCTGGTGCCGCTTACCCGCCGTTCCAAGTTCGTTTCAGTGTTTCGAGAGATCGACACCTACGTCTCCGCGTTCGTGCGTGGGCAGGCTATCGTGTGTACGATCCTCTTTGTGCTTTACGCGATCGGGCTCGGGCTCGTTGGGGTGGACCTCTGGCTCCTTCTCGCCGCTATCTCCGGCTTCGGCAACATCATCCCGTATGTTGGCTTTCTTATCGGTATTATCCTGAGCTCCCTGATGGCGCTGGTCACCTTCGGCGATATCTCGCATCTGCTTTGGGTGTGGGGGGTGTACGGGGTTGTACAAGCCCTTGAAGGAACCTTTATTACCCCACGAATTATGGGTGAGTCCGTAGGACTTTCGCCGTTGGTCATTATTTTAGCGCTCTTCGCTGGTGGGCAGCTCTTCGGCTTGCTCGGTATTTTCCTGGCGGTGCCCGCCGCGGCGACCCTGCGTGTGCTTGCTCGGTCATCCTACCAATGGGTGCTCGCTCGTTAGGAGTTGATATGTTCGATTCACCCCTTGTACGAAAACTAATCGATCTCGCGTTAGAGGAGGACCTCGCGCTCGGCGACATTACCGCTTCATTGACGGTGCCGGACCATCACACCTCGAAGGCTAAGGTGATAGCTCGCGAGAAGTTGGTTGTGTGCGGGGTAGATATCGTTTCGGAGATAGTCAGGGCCGGAGGATGGTCACTAACGGTTCATACGAGGGTGGCGGATGGTACGGTCGTGGAGGACGGGGATATCCTTGTTGAGCTCGCTGGACGTACTCGCGACCTCCTCTCCGCTGAGCGAACGGTCTTGAATTTCCTCCAGCGGTTGTGCGGCGTGGCGACCTACACACGGAACTTCTGTGAGGCGTGTAAGGGACTCAAGATACTCGATACTCGGAAGACCATGCCGGGGTGGCGGTTGCTCGATAAGTACGCCACAAAGATCGGGGGAGCATCCAATCATCGCTTCTCGCTCGGCGATATGGTGCTGGTCAAAAACAACCATATCGACGCGAACCCCCAAGGCATCAGGGGCGCTCTGGCTGAAATTGTCGCCAACAAGCCCCTCTACATGCCGTGGGAGGTGGAGGTGCGGGACCTTGAAGAGCTTACGATAGCGCTCTCCTTTCATCCGACGATTATCATGCTGGATAATTTTCAGGATGATCGTCTTAAGGAGGCTGTTGCCTTAATTAAGTCCGTATCGCAACCACCCATGATCGAGGTGTCCGGTGGTGTATCGAAGGAACGGTTGGCGGCGATCCACGCAGCGGGTGTTGATGCGGCATCTGTTGGCGCACTCACCACCCAAGCACCTAATGTTGATATTTCGATGCGAATCTTCTGAGGTCTGGGGCTGGTATGCGAGAGCTCTCACTTCCTGGCTATACCTTCGCGCGGATCTACGAGGACGTACCCTCGACGATGGATCTCGCCCGTGACCTCATTCCGACCCTCAACGGTGGAGCAGGCGTGGTATGCGCGTTGTCTCAAAGCGCAGGGCGGGGACGCCAGGGAAGGAGGTGGGCATCTGCGGAGGGTGCTATGATGGCAACCTTTCTCTTTCAGACCACGCAGCCGCTCGCGTCGCTCAGCGGATACTCTCTTGTGGTCGGCTTGGGGCTCGTAGACGCGTTTGACCGTTTTGGGGCAAAGCTTCAACTCAAGTGGCCTAATGACTTGGTTATCGTTTGTGACGACACTCTTCGGAAGCTCGGGGGCATTTTGATTGAGGTGCAGGATCTCGGCGATGCGAGGGTGATTCTCGTTGGGGTTGGGGTCAACCTCGCCGACGCACCTGATGACGTCGGCCACGCCGCATCGATCGAAGGTATCTCGGGTTCCCGGATCTCCGTTCCTGAGGCGCTCATCACGGTGAGTGAGTACCTTCGCCTTGCACATGAACTCTTTGTATCCTTCGATGGATTCCCTCGCTTCCAAGGGAGGTGGGAGGATGCGGCGTGTTTTGCGAAGGATGTGACAGCGATCACGCTTGACCTGGGTGAGCGGCAGGTTGCTGGAACGTACGCTGGCATCGATGAACGGGGTTCCTTGCTTCTGAGGGTGGCGGGGGATGTTAGGTCATTCCACTCGGGCCATCTGATCGAGCTACGCGGGCTGCGTCCCGCTCGGGAGAAAGAGAGGTAGCGCCGCTAGGGGCGTGCCTCATTGATGTGGCTCAGGACGCAGAGACTCCGCCCAAGTTCGGAGTAGACGGTATTGCACTCTAAGCCGAGGTCTTTCGCGTGTACCTCAAGAGCCTCTGGCGCGATAGTAAGCCACCGAAACCACGGTCCGAAGACGCCCTTGTACTCAAATCGGAGCGTTCTTTCTCCCTCGTATCGGCCCTGCGCCGCTTGGAGGTCGCAATATCGTTGGGATGCTTCAAGGGAATCAGCGCGCGGATGTGTGCAATCAGTGATAATCACACCACCGGGACTGAGGTGCCCCTTGGTGCGCTCTAAGAACCGGCGAACTCCGTCGATCGTTCCAGTCACCCCTATGCCGCAGAGAAGGAGGATAGAATCGAATGGCCCTTGGAGAGAATCGAGATCGCCTACCACGGGGTCTTTCACCATACGATGCCTCATCACCTCAACGGCTCGTGGTGAAGCGTCGAGCGAGACCACGCGGAGCCCCTGTTCCTCAAGAAAGAGCGAGTGAGATCCCGAGGAGGCCCCGATGTTGAGGACCGCTCCTTTGCAAAGGCTGAGTGCTTTTGTATCGATGATGGGAAAGCCCCCTTCATAGAACCATCGCTCGGCGAGAATAGGGGGGTACGTGAAACCATCGTCACGGTGCATTATGACCGCCGCGTCGCGCTCGCCGTTGAGATAGTCAAGCATCGCTGAGCCGTGAACGTCCATCGCTTCGTTGAGGGGGCCTACCGCGTGTTGGGCAGCCTCGTTCATACGAATCACTGGACCTGCCGGGCGATCGCATCGAACACATCAGGGAGCGTTGAGAGGTCGGTCTGCAAGAAATGCCCACCCACCCTCTTCGTGAGGGCCGGAAGTTCGCCGAAGTCCTGTTCAGCTCCCCCCACTCCTAGCACGAAGAGGTCGACATTCCGTCGACCAACAAATTGGCTTGCTCTATTTCGTAGCTGCTCTACCGTGGTTTGGGACGAGGTATCTCCCGTAGATGTGAATACGATGATCGAGTGCCGGGAAGGGGTGGCGTATGTGCCCTCGAATAGGTTGAAGGCAGCGTCAATACCGTCTCGAACGGCGCTGCCCCCCGAGGTCGAGAGGCGGCTGAGGGTCAGGTTGAGGAGCTCAGCATCTGTGGTTGGCTCGCGAGCCACCTCTGACTGGGAGGAGGTTGTTACAATTGCGACAGAGTCATCCTTCGATGGCCGAGCGTCGATGAAGAACGATATCTCTCGACGTATCGTCTCAATAGTCGCAAGATCTGCTTTAATTGAGGTGTCGAGGACGAAGACCGTGCTGGTGGGTGTCCGAATCTGCGGCCATTCCGCGAGTAGTTGGCGAACGGCACCGCTTGGAGCACCTTGCGAGCTGTTTGCGGTGGGAGTAGTTGGCGAGAAGCCCGCCGCACGTGCGAGCTCCTTGAACTCTTCGCTTGAAAAGAAGCTCCGAGCAAGCCTAGTGGTTTCGAGCCTCTGCTGGGTATCTGTTCGAGGGGAGGGCTCGCAAAGCGGGTAGTCGACAGAGACAGCAGGGGTGTTGAAGGGAACCCACTCAAGCGGAGCTGGTGACTTCGATCTCTTGTGCGCTTCGAAAGAGCTCTCAGTGGTAACGGCTATGATGGGTGCTCCCCCTTCGCGGTTCGCGAGCCATTCAAGACCGGCTCGATCATCGATGGTATAGTTTCGAACTCGCTCTTGAGCGCTTCGTAGCGAGGCTCGATTCTCGGTAATCGTCTGGGCCGTAAGCTGTTCCAGGGGCACTCGTGCAGCACTCGCCGCGGTAGTGAGGGCCGCAACCAGACCCGAGGACGAGAAGCGGGGCGCGCCCACAATCACATCGCGGAGGGGATCCGCCACTTCCTTGTAGGGCGCCAGGATTGAGATGAGTGAGAGCCTCTCTCGGTCTGTTGGAAAGGAAAAGGTATCTATCGGCCGCGCGGCTATGCCAAGTCGGGTGCTCATAAGAGGTTCACACCGTCTAACCTCTTTATCCGGGTACTGGGAAGTGTCGATTGGGAGGGGCCCGAGCAGGAGAGATACCTGATGTGTGGCTGTTGTAAGAGGCACCGTCGCTGCGTAGTCATCATAGGTTGCCCCGGCCACGCGAGCCAACGAGCCGTTCGAAATGAGTAGGTTCTTGGCGTTGAACCGTTCGATAGCGCTCAGCATGAGGGGCCGAGTTTCGGGGGGGTACAGCATGTGGATTGTATGCACGGAACTGGCTGAGGGCACAGGCTGTTGGGCAGTCTCTGAGTCGCATCCGGCTACTCCGAGCGCAACGAGGCTCAGCATCAGCAGGAAGAGTGAATGCCATGATGGGGAACACTTTGGTGGTAACTGGTAAACGTTCATCGTGAGATCTTCCTCTGCCGTGCGCCCTAAAAGTTGCGCAGAGCTATTTTTTACGATCGCCGCGTCCAAGTTTTCGCAGCGAAACTTGAGCGCGGCGCCAATCGATGGCCTTTATTGCAGGGAATCCCATATAATCGCCCGGTTCGGCA
>JAIXQT010000103.1 GCA_027485595.1 Pseudomonadota bacterium
GAGATTCAGTACATCGACGATTACACAGAGGCGACGACCGACCGGACGATGTCAGTAAGCGCGGATCTTGATCTCGAGTGGCCAGACATATACCCACTGCAGAACTTCAGGTCCTTCGCGTGGGACAGTATGGCCCCTGTCGTTACAACGCTCTCCCGCATATCTGAATTTGAGAACGTCCTTATCCAGGTTATCGTTCGCCCCCTGAGAGACACGCCGGCGCTCCACGTTAAGTTAGGCGCGCTCAGAAAGTTAGAGCAGTTCTGCCGGCTTTTCAGAACACGGACGTGGCTCAAGAGAGATATCGCGAACGACACCATTAAGTTGGTGAAAGAAAAGTGCCTCTCTCGAGTCTTCATGATCAACTACAGAATCACTGCGTTCGCGGATCTGCCCAAAGATGCCTCCAAACAGGACGCCGCGACGCTCAAAGCTCGGCTCGCGCACCATGTACAGGCCGCCTCGCACGCGGTGAAGTACCTCAACACGGCGGACGAAAACCGGCTCCGCTCTCGTCCCTTGAAATACGGTAACGCCGCTCTCACGTTAATGCGACAACGCCGGTTTAGTAGCCCCTTCATGGTATCGGCTGTTGAGCTCTGCACACTGTGGCATCCGCCAACGGTCGGAACCCTTCCGAATACAGCGGTCGTGCTCTCTCGAAAAGCGCCACCACCCCGGAACCTCCCGTCTACCTCCAAAGACCCTCAGATAAGCTTTTGCGGGATCACAAACTATCGCGATCAGGCCACTCCGTTTGGTTTCAGAAGATTTGATCGTCGTCGCCATCTCTACGTGCTCGGAAAATCAGGAAATGGGAAATCATGCCTTCTTCAGCTCCTGGTGAGGGCAGACATCGATAACGGCTTTGGCTGCGCTGTGCTCGATCCTCATGGAGACCTCGCTGACGAGATTTTAAAGACGATTCCGAAACACCGGTTGAAGGATGTGGTCATCTTTGATCCGAGTGACCTTGAGCACCCTCCGAGCTTTAACCCGATGATTCCGATCCGGCCCGAACTCAAGGTTCGCGTGATGCTCACCTTTCTCGATACCTTCAAGCGAGTCTTCGGTGATGGATGGTCGGACAAGATGGATCATCTCCTGCGATACGCCATCAACGCGCTTCTGAATATTCCCGGCGCCAGTGTTGTATCGCTCCGTCGACTACTCTCAGACGAGGAGTTCCGGAAAGAAGTTGTGTCGCGAAGCACCGATGAATCGGTGCGACGGTTCTGGGAGGTCGAGTTTCCGTCCCGTCGCCAGGAATTCGAGGAGGGGCCAGTTTCACAGCTCCTCAACCGTTTAGATGAGTTGCTTGCCACCGACATGATTAGAAATATCCTCGGGCAACCCACGAACACCTTCGACTTTCGCGAGTTCATCGATTCACGCAAGATTGTAATCTTCAAGATCTCCAAGGGCGTACTCGGCGCCGAGAATGCGTCTCTGCTTGGGTCCCTCATCATCTGGAAGCTCTACGAAGCGGCGATGTCGCGCTCTGACATACCTGTCGAAGCTCGCCAGGACTTCTACTTTTACGTCGACGAGTTCCAGAACTTCGCCACCCCGTCATTCGGCGAGATCTTGAGCGAGTCTCGCAAGTACCGTCTCTGTCTTACCTTCGCGAATCAGTTTATCGGTCAGCTTCCCCAGACGGTCAAAGAAACCATCTTCGGAAACGTCGCAAACCTCGTATGCTTCAGAGTGGGAGCAGAGGACGCCGCGGCGGTGGCTCAAGAGTTCAAGCCACGCTTCGGACCGGAGGACCTTCTGAACCTTCCGCTTCGGGAGTTCTACGTGAAGATGAGTATCGATGGAGAAGTGCTCGAGGCGTTCTCGGGGCGCACCCTCAGTGTCGAGACTGCATCCGCACGGGACAACTCTGCCAAGGCATGCGTCGAGCATTCTCGCTCGAAATACGCCCTCCCCCTCTCGGTAGCTCAGGAGCAGCTCGCGCTCTCGGAGATCATGTCTCCACGAACGATGGGACGGTCATAGCGAGGAGGTGAGAGGCGCCCTCCACTCCCCAATCAATGTTCTAGTTCAAACGGTCAAAAAGAAGCTGGGCTAACCTAACTCACTGAAACAAGGAACAAGGAGCCCGCTCTAGAGAGATCGTGATGGCGCTCGGAACTCTTTAAGGCTGATACTGAGATAGCGCACGGAGCGCGGGTAGGAACTCGGCAATCTAACCATAAGAACGGCTAGCTGTAGGTCTCGCTCAGCGTGACGGGAACGTGCGCCTGACCACTAGAGATTAAGCTATGCGAACTGTCGCGCTCATCGGAGCAGGAAAGATCGGAGAGACCATCGCCGCGCTCTTTGCGGCATCGGGACGCTACAGGGTGAAGGTCTGCGACAACGACCTCAAACGAGCGGAACGTGCGGCTCATGATAAGCCCTGCTGCGAGGCGCACCTCGTAAATCTTAACGACGCAAGCTCTCTTCGGAAGCTTTTGGCGGACTGCGAGATCGTGATCAGCGCTCTCCCCTTCTATTGCAACAGAGCGGTCGCACAAGCGGCTCACGATGTTGGTATCCACTACGCGGACCTCACCGAGGACGTTGAGACCTCAAAGTTTATCGCCCAGCTCTCACAAAACTCTCGATCCTGCTTTATGCCACAATGCGGACTCGCACCTGGCTTTATCAGTATCGCAGCCGCGCATCTTGTTGGGTTGTTAGATAGCGTGGAGTCACTCAAGCTCCGCGTGGGCGCGCTTCCGATATATCCCACGAATCGGTTGATGTATAACCTTACATGGTCGACCGATGGACTGATCAACGAATACTGCAACCCGTGCGAGGTGATTCAGGGAGGGGCTAAATTCTCCGTTCCAGCCCTTGAAGGCCTCGAAAAATTCTCATTCGACGGCGACGAGTACGAGGCCTTCAACA
>JAIXQT010000031.1 GCA_027485595.1 Pseudomonadota bacterium
CGTCTCCGCCTCGTTTCGTCGAAACCCTCAAAATGCTCTCGACGGAACCATTTTTCACCACCCTGCTAAGGGTGACCGTCAGAGCGATTAATCCCTGCCCACCCTTGCGGGCCAGCCATTGGTTCCGGTACGACTGACGCCATGAATATCCGCATTCTGTTTAGCTCTCTCGTTCTCGCCGTAGGTATCCATGGTGTCGTATCACTCGCTCGAGCGGAGACACCAAGCTCTCCCCGCATCACCATAGGGGTAATTCTTCCGCTCAGTGGGCCGGCGGCTAACTTCGGTGCTATCGCTCAGCGAGGGGTTGAGCTTGCGCTCAAGGACCTCTCTCCCGAGGACCGTGCGAGGACCCGAGTTGTCTATGAGGATGATGGGCTCGTTAACGCTCGCTCCGCAACGGCAGCTCGGAAGCTGCTCTCTCTAGACAAGGCCGATGCCCTCGTCACCTGGTCCTCTGGCACCGCGATAACGGTGGCGGGTATCGTCGAAGGCTCTCACGTACCACAGATCGCGATAGCTTCGGATCCAGCGGTGGTGCGAAATAGAAAGTTCTCATTTACCTACTGGCCTCTTCCCGAAGATGAGGCGCGCACGTTGTATGAGTACCTCGCGCGGGCTGGAATGAAGCGGGTGGCGGTTCTCACCCTGACGCACAACGGCGCGATCGCGTTACGAGACGCTTTCACGGCACTCCTTGGAGCCGATGATAAGGTCCGGGTCGTGGCGAGTGAGGAGGTCGCGGGAGATCTCGTTGACTTTCGGGGTGTCCTTACCCGTATGAAAACAAAAGGGGATGTCGATGGCTTTATTCCTATCCTCTTTCCGGGACAGCTTGCCATCAGCGTGAAGCACGCGAGAGAGGTGGGTGTAACAGCGCCCCTGGTAGGATTTGAAACCTTTGAGGATAAAGATGAATTTCAGGCTAGCGGTGGATTGCTCGCGGGAGCGGTATACGTTACCGGGGCGGATCCCGTTCCGAGCTTTGTCGAGAGGTACCGTGGGGTGTACCCGGACATGTCGTACTACACGGCGAATCAGACCTATGACGCGATTAAGCTTCTCGTCGCTGCGACTCGCGTCAGGAAAGATGGCGACACCATTGTGGAGTTTCTGCGAATATTGAAGGACTATCCCACCGCCTCCGGCGCCGCGACCTCGACCGGTGATAATCGCTTTAAGTTGCCCACAGCTTTGAAGCGGATAGATAGCAAGGGTGATGCTCAGCTAGTGCGGGAGTGATTCAGACGTGCGCACTTCTTTTATAGGGTGGGAAGTCTCAGCAACGTCGGAGATCTACCCAACGAAAGAGTAGAGGGTGTGGACTCATGAACAACCCCCTGCGGACCACCCCATGCGGTACCAATCATGCGCCGTGTCGGTTACCAGGACCCAGAGTTATACGGGTCATAGCTACCTACGTCTCCACCGGTCGAACCGTTACCACCAGAGCTGGTTGTGCCTGTATCTGTGCTGCTAGTTGAAGCGCCACTAGAGCTTGAGCCGCTAGAGTCCGAGCCAACCGAGTCCGACACGGAAGAGCCTGAAGAGCCTGAAGAGGTTGAATTTTCACTACTCCAGTTCGAGGACGTTGATGACTCGCTACTTGAAGTGGATGTATTCGGGGTCGGAACCTCAGTTGGCACCTCTGTTGGAGCCTCGGTAGGTACCTCTGTTGGAACCTCGGTAGGTGCTTCAGTTGGAGCCTCGGTAGGTACCTCTGTTGGAGCCTCGGTAGGTGCTTCAGTTGGAGCCTCCGTTGGCACTGCAGTGGGTTCGCACTCCAGGGGCAACGGATTCAACGGAAGACAGTCGCCGTTTTTATCAAATTCACAATCGGTGCACTCTGGCGGATCCTTACACACACCTGTTTCCTCATAGTAGCGGTCATTGGCGCGCTCACAGTAGCACGTTGTGCCATTCAACCTGGTTCGAGGGCTGCCACATGAGCAACTGCAGCTCTCGGAAGACCAGGTACCACCAGAACCAGTGCACGAGGAGCCGTCAGACCCACACTCGCAACATCCTCCGTTGTTGGTCATAGGGTATGGGCCGCAATATCGGTTGACATCTGCTGAGGTTCCGTCAGGGCATGTCTGTGGTGTTGGGACTCCTCCTCCACCTCCGCCCACGCAAACGCACTCTCCATCCTGCAGCGCATAGACGCCGTCCGTACACGTGGTTCCAAACAGTGATGGGGAGCAGCTCTGGCACGGGGCCCCAACAGGACACGGTGGTGTGGGGGTTGTTGGTGGGGTCGGTGTTGTTGGTGGCGTAGGGGGCGGCGGTGGCGTTCGTGTTGGTGTTGGCTGTGGAGTTGGCCTCACGCAGTCGCATTTCTCGTAGGAGTAGTACGCATCTTGCCAGTTAGCGACGCCGTTGTTCTTGGCGTTGGCCTGGCACTGCTCAGTAGCTGTGTCTTGGCATAGGTGCTTGAAGTCGCCTGCTTCTGGCCAAACTCCCCCTCTCCACTTCTCCTCCTCTAAACAGCCGAAGCATCCGCAGATCCATTCTCCATTAGTGGGATTGCACACAAGTGTGCCACAGCAGTTGGAGCTTACACTATTGCACTCCAACTCGCTTGGCTTGTCAGCTTGTCGGCACCGAACAGGTGTTGCTGCGGCCGTTTTAGTTGGGGGCGCGGTCGGTCCCGGTGTCTCTCCCGTTGTGAAGGTGGGAGTGTTTGGAGGTGTCACAGTGTGCGCATGGGTCGGCGTAGCATCGGGCGTTTGGGTGTTCTCAGGGGAAGAAGTTGGGGTGACGCGGGGCGTAGCTGTGAATTCCGGAGTAGCAGTGTGTTCCGGAGTTTCGGTGTGCACTGGCGTTGGGGTTTGACTTGGAGTTGGTGTATGACTTGGAGTTGGTGTGCAAATCCTGGTGAAGGTTTTGGGGAGCGGGCACGCCTTACCAGTTCCGGTGGGCTGCCTCAGGATAGTAGGACTCACGGTGACTGATGAGTTGCATGGCAGCTCAACATCCGGAAAGAAAAATTCGCAATCCACATTAATGCGAGGGCTCATGGACTCGGGGCCTTGGAGCCGCACCTGCGCCCAGCTAAGTGTAATGACCGCAAAGACAAGCGACGTTGCAAAGATGAGTGAGAGTGTGAGGAACTTTTTCGTCGACATCAAACCGCAAAAATAGCAACAAACAAGATATGAGAGCGGGTATCCCCACACACTGCTTTTGCGTGTGTCGGCCTACTGAGGGCAGAAATACACTGACCCTCACGTACCATAGTTAGGATACAGGTGCCACAACGGTTTGGTAAACCGAAAAGTTTCGCGTATCGAAATTACCTAGGCGCAGCGTGAGTGACGTTTCGGCGGTATGTCACCAAGATGCTTGGGCTTTTGTGGCGCTGAGCCCCTGCGGCCGGCCCAACCTCCTAAGGAGCGCCTCTCCGTTTCAGGCGGAGCCCCGATCTCAGCGACTCACCTACCTACCTACCGCGATAGCGCGCGGTGGTGGAATGACGACCTCGCTACGAAGGTATAGGAGAGACTCCCCCTTCTGAGAGGGGAGCGGGTTCGGATATACTAAGGGCATCGAGAGCCCATCCTCTCAGAGGATGAAAGCAAGTCTACTCCAGCGAAGGGATGCCACCATGGACGAAACTACTAAGAAGATCATCACTACGATATCTGTGGTCCACCCAAAGCCCACGCAGATACCCACCGGACAGTCGTGCACGATCTTCTACGATTGTTTTCAACTCTCCCCGAGTGACCTCGCGAGGCTCGCCGCGGAGGCTGTTGGAGACGTTGATCATGATACCTTTGATATCGTTGTGGGACTGGCTTACAGCGGCATCCTTTTCGCCGCCGCCGTGGCTGGTGGTAAAAAAGTAGCGATCCTCCAGAAGGATGGTCAGCTCTTCGGTCCCTCCATGAGAGGGCTGCGAGTGATCGTCGCGGATGATGTGGTGCATTCAGGTGGTCGGTTGCGAGAGGCGGCTTCTAAAGTTGGTGCCGGTGGGGGCCGGGTGGTCGGCTTCGCGTGCATCGTCGATCGCTCAGGCGGCAAGTTTGTAAACGGCATGCCTTCAGAAGATAACGGCGAATTGGTGCCGTTGTGGAGTGCATTCCAGACCGATATGGAATAAGCTCGGGACATCTACAGCCATCATATTCGTGCCGGAGTTCTCATGACCGTAAAAAATCCGTGGCAGCGCCTGGGGAGTAAGCTCATTTACTCAAATCCGTGGATAACGGTTCGCGAGGATGATGTGATTACGCCTGGTGGCAGACCGGGAATATACGGTGTCGTTGAAACCCGTATCGCCACCGGTGTCGTCGCGTTGACAGAGGCCGGTGAGATCTACCTCGTCGGACAGTATCGATACCCCGTCGATGAGTACTCTTGGGAGATACCTGAGGGCGGATCTGAGGTTGGTGAGGATCCGATGGTGACCGCCAAGCGAGAACTTCGCGAGGAGACCGGTCTCGAGGCGGACTCGTGGGAGCCCCTCGGGGGAGAGATTCATCTCAGCAACTGCTTCTCATCCGAGCGAGGGTTTCTGTACCTGGCGCGTGGCCTCCATCAAGGAGCGGCCGAACCGGACCATACCGAGGAGCTTCAGGTTCAGAAGACCCCCTTCGTTGAGTGCCTCGCGATGGTCGATCGGGGAGAGATTAAAGATAGCCTTACCGTCATCGCTGTTTTACGAACCGCCCGTCTCTTGGGCATGAGGAGCGCGTGAGCTTTCTCTCCACACGTTCATCGAAGAGTTTGGTTCGTGAGGGGCTTCTCGATGCCGCCAAGATGGGTGCTACGGAGACCTACCTTGGCGCGTTCGGAGTCTTCCTCGGTGGCGCACCGCTCCAGATAGGAGCGCTCGCCACACTGCCTCCCCTTGTTGGGGCGATCGTCCAATCGATAGGGATGCGTCTCAGTGAGCACGCTCAGAGTCGACGCAGCGTCGTCGCGACCCTGATGCGGCTTCAAGCGCTTTTATTGCTTCCGATAGCATCGATACCGTTTCTAGGTGTTGCCGGTGCCAAGGCGGTGACGGCTTTGATAGGGGTGGTTGTGCTCTATCATATTACCATCGGTCTCATCGCTCCTATTTGGAACAGCCTTGTTGGAGACCTCCTTCCGCCGCTCTCACGTGGAGAGTTTTTTGGATTTAGAAATAAGTGGATGGCGATCGTTACGTTCAGCTCTGTCGTTCTCGCGGGGCAAACGATCCATTGGTTCAATGAGTTTGGGTTTGAGGCGTGGGGATTTGTCCTTGTGTTTCTCCTTTCCGCGGTCGCCCGCTGGCGCTCAGCCGCCGCGTTTCATGGGGTGGATGATGTAGCGTTACACGTTCCCGATGATTCGAAGTTCACCTTCTGGCAGTTCATCGCGCGGGCGCGCTACTCAAACTTTGTAAAGTTCGTGTTTTTCGTCTCCTGCATGAACTTCGCGGCATCCATTTCGGGGCCGTATTTCGCGATGTACATGCTCAAGGATCTCAAGCTTTCCTACGCCGACTACACGATGGTTGTGGCTGCCGCCGTGATCGCGCAGTTCGTGGTGATGCGTTCGTGGGGCGCCATGAGCGATCAGTTTGGAAATCGGACTATCCTTAAGGTATGCGGAACGTTGGTAGCGTTTAACCCCGTGCTGTGGCTGATATCGTCGGACATGTGGTACGTCCTCTTGATTCAATTTTACAGCGGCATCTTTTGGGCTGGTTTTAACTTAGCCGCCGCAAATTTCGTGTTTGACGCCGTCACGCCACCAAAGCGAGCTCGATGCGTCGCCTATCAGGCGATTATAAACGGATTCCTGGTTTTTGGTGGATCCCTCGTGGGTGGATGGGTTGTGCATGTGGTGCCCCAACGTTGGGTTGAGCATCTCGGATTGTGGGTCCCAAACTCTAAATTTCTAGCCCTGTTTGTCCTTTCGGGGGTCCTGCGAATCGCTACTATGTTCTTCCTCTTCCCAGCCTTCAAAGAGGTGCGGCAGGTCGAGAGTATTCGAGGTCATCAACTTCTTATTCGAGTGACATCGCTCCGACCGTTGTGGGGCGGGACGTTCTCGTTTATCTCGCAGCGGTATCAAGAGCGGCGTGGGCGGAGGGAGTAGGGGTAGGGAGGTAGGGCGTCCGTCCCCGGTCGCCCTGCCGTTGTGCGGCGCCGTAACCATTCCCCCTAAAAAGAGCAGTTGCGGGTCTGGAAACGGCGCATCTGCCCAAAATCACTTCGTCTTTTGAATTGTCGGTGCTCACCCTGACGGTGCCAGGGTTGCGCCTCCGACAAGTTCAAAATCCTTTGTGCTTTTGAGCATCTGTACCATTTC
>JAIXQT010000130.1 GCA_027485595.1 Pseudomonadota bacterium
AAAAGGCCTCGTCGAGCACCGCCAACGACATCTCCCGATCGCCCGACTTGAGAACATGGGCACGCAACAATACCTGATTGAGGTTCGAAGCCGTCTCAGCGACCGTCATCGCATAATTTTCGTAACGAGACAGCTGCGAACGGTTCGTGTAGAACGAATGCATCGAGTGGCCCAGCTCATGCGCTAAGGTCCCCACCTCGGTCATCGTTGGCGTATAATTGAGAAGGAAGAAGGGCCGTGTCAGGTATGAGCCAGAGGAAAACGCGTTGCTGTACTTCCCCGGTGTCGGGAAAACGTCCGCCCAACGCTCCTCCGTGAGTCCTCGGCGAGCGATCGAGACATATTCGTCCCCAAGTGGAGATAGCGACTCAAGCACCATATCGACCGCTCGTTGGTATTCTATCTGAGGGGCCGTTGGAGAGAGCTTAGCGAAGATATCTTGTTCACCCAATCGTTCGAGCCCGACTATTTTCGCCTTCGCCGCGAAATACCGCCTGAAAAGGTGCTGATGATCCCGACAACTGCGGATAGCTGAGTGGTAGACGTCCGGCGTCAGATCATCCACAAAAAGCGCTTGTTCAAAGGTCGACGAGTATCCCCGAACCTTTGAAAACACCAGCGACGTAGTTATCTGTGATGTCAGGCTCGCCGCTAATGTTCTCGAGCTCGCGATGTAACTATCGGTGTAATTTTTGTAAGCGGCTTCCCGCACCGAGGGATCGAAACTCTGAAGGCAGTCATCGATCGTGCCGTGCGTAATCTCACGTTGCTCCACACCGATCGAAACCGGGGCGAATCGCATATCCCCGTCGTGCGCCGCGTTTCGCATAGCCTCAGGAAGATTGCCAAGAACCGATAACTCACTGAGCAGCGCCTCTCGATCGGGCGAGAGGATGTACCGACGACGACGCTCAAGCTCTGAGAGATAGTGCTTATAGACCCCTAGGTCCGGACACTCCTCACACAGCGTAGTTATGGTTAACCATCCAAGCGACAAAATCTCTGGTTCGATGAACGAGAGATGCAACTCGACGGTCGCCGACAGCGCGTCCACCTGCTGAGTCATCTTGGTAGCTTCGTCGTCACGGGTATCGGCGGAGAAGAGAAGTGAGGAGTACACCCGAACTTTGCCGAAACGCTCTATCAGGGAGTCGCACGCGCGCAGCGCTTGGTAGAGAGCCTCCCCCGAGCAACCAAGTGACCCCTTGAGCGCCGAGAGACGTTCCGCCTCTCTTTCGACCTCCTGCGCCTCTAGGCTCCAAGCCCGTCTGTCGGGAAAGATCGACGCAAGATCCCACGTATGAGGGGAGTGCCCGTGGGAGTGACGCTCACCGGCGAGATCCAACGTAGTGGAGGATCTGTCAGGCGATGGCTGCAGTGATGCGATGGTCGTCATAGGCCGAGTATACCGTGATACCTCACAAGAGGACAAAAGAATCGGAAGTCTCAGGCCGAGAAGTAACGGGACAGATTAGAAAATGGTGGCTAGTCGCCCGGCAAGGAGGGCGAATTGCTTCGGATTCCGTGCTCGCCCATTAACCCGAACTTCGTAGTGAAGGTGGGGGCCCGTTGAGCGCCCTGTGCTTCCAGAGAGCGCGAGCCGATCTCCGCGGCGAACACGCTGACCAACCTTCACCAGGGTCTTCGAGAGGTGGGCGTACCGAGTAGTGACACTTGGGGAGTGATCAACATCGATAACCCATCCATACGCTCGGTCGTATTTTACATCGCTCACGATACCATCACCGGTAACAACGACATCTCCTCCCGTATCCAGGGAGAGATCCATGCCTTCATGAAAGGAGGCTCGTCGAGAAAATGGTGAGAGGCGATACCCGTAATGAGAGGTAACGTCCCCCTCTACTGGATACCCGATCGGAAGTGCTCTGAGTCCTTGCGAGAGGGTCGCGAGACGACGAAGAAGATCTGTCTCGGTTGGAGAGTACGGGCTCTCGAACGTCGACTCGGTAGGCTCATAGAACGATGGGCCAACCTCGAGAGCGATATTTCGCTTCCGGATTACCCCTGAACACTCCCGGTCCTCACAATCAATCTCCTTACCGCCCATAGAAGGGCTGTTCGACGCTTTGGCCTTTCGCCCCTCGGCGGATTTGAGCGTGGAGGCGAGCTCTTCCTTCTGCTTACCCTTCTTACCTTTTTGGGCGACCGTTGGGCCGTCCTCTCCGAGGTCGAGCTCAGTAGCGGCGGCGATTATTCCCTGAAGCTCCTCAAGCTGGGCCCGGACTGAGGCCTCGAAGGCGTTACCGGTCGGAACAGCTTTGGCCCTCAAGGCGTCGACCTCCTGCTGAAGTTGTTGGTTAGCTGCGAGGAGCGCGTCCCTCTCACTGACCAAACGGTACGTAACGAAGGACTGGTCGGCGCCGTGCAGAAACGTGTCGAGAGCGTGTTGAGCAGGGGCATATGAGAAGCAACCCACCGTGAGAACCCCGACCAGGGTAATGAGCGCACGAATCCTCTGCGGCTGCCGACGGCGTCGGCGCGCTACTCGATGAGCGAGTTCTGTTTTCTGGTTCGCTGCTGTCACTCTAAACTCCCTATCGACAACCGTGGATGTTCGGTTGCGAGCCCCCAAAAGGCTTCAGGCCGGTTCGGGCCCTAAAGGCTACGCCATCCCGTAGCGGGGGTCAAACTGGACCAAAACAGGATTCTAGCCCACGAGGAATGGTACTCCTCAGGCGCTGGTAATCAACTCAAGCGCAGAGGCCCGGGATGCATCAGTTATCTTGTAACCAGCTAACATTCTTGCAATTTCGTCGATTTTCTCCTCTGGCGTGAGCTCCTTCACGACCGTTACGGCCCGCTCTCCGACCTCCTTATTAACGAGGAAGTGGCGGTCCGAAAGCGAGGCGACCTGCGGCAGGTGAGTGATGCAAACTACTTGAGAACACTTGGAGATCTCCTTGAGCATGCGACCGACCGACCGCGCCACTCCACCGGAAACGCCCGCATCAACCTCATCAAATATGAGCACATTCACACCGGAACGCTCCCGTAAGATCTTTTTCAGCACGAGCATGACACGGGAGAGCTCGCCCCCAGAGGCGATATCAATCAAAGGGCCGTGAGGCTCACCTTTGTTGGTGGAGATGAGGAACTCCAGTTTATCGATACCGAGGGGTACTGGCTCGGTCTCGGCGAAAGTCACCTTGAGGGAGGCGTCCCGCATGTTAAGCTCTTTCAGGTCACCGGTGACCGCCTTACACAGCTCCTCGGCACCCCTATGACGAATCTTTCGAAGCTCCTTGCCAACCTGGTAGGCGGCCTCAAGGAGTTTGGCGACCTCCCGCTCAAGCTCCCGATACCCCTCCCCGCCGGAGAGTTGGTCGAGCTCGAGAGCGACCCGAGCCTTGAGCTCACACAAGCCGGCGTCATCCACTCGATACTTGCGCTCAAGTCGAGCTATCTCCGAGAGCTCCTCTCGCAAGGTTTCAAGGGTCGAGGCGTCTACATCCAGCGAATCAACGTACCGGGCAACCGCCAGCTCGCTCTCTCCCAAGGAGCGTCGCGCGCTCTCAAATTCCCCCTGGATCTTTGAGATCGAGGGATCCAGGCGGTGCATCTCGGTCATCGTCGCCGAGACCTCCTTCAATCGAAGACTCATTCCCTCCTCACCGGAGAGAAGATCGGAAAGCCTCTGGCCCAGCTCGAGCAGCCGCTCGAAATTACCGATCCGCTTAATTTCAGACTCTAATTCCTTGCGACGTCCCGGCTTGAGGTTTGCGAGCCCCACAAGTTCGGCGTTCGTGTGCTCAAGATCCGACCTTCGAGCAGCCCCCTGTTCGAACGCCTCCTTGACACGGTTAAGCTCGGCACGTTTGTCAGCCCATGCGCGGTGAGCATCTCTCATGCGAACAAGGAGTTCGGGCTTATCACAGAAACCATCTAGGAGATCGAGGTGATACCGCGGATCGAGGAGCTTCGTTTGGTGGTGTTGGCTACAGATATTAACGAGCTTTCGAACGATCTCCTCAAGGAGCGCTACTGTGCCCAACCGACCGTTGATGAGGACCTTTCCCCTCCCCTCCCGCGGCAAGAGACGAGATACCACTAACTCATCCCCTTCCCCGACTATCTCCGGAAGCTCACAGCGAACCTCTGGCGGCAAAACCGTTAGATCAAAGAGAGCCTGCACCTCCAAACTCTCCGCACCCGTCCGAATTAATGAAGGAGACCCCTTGCCGCCCAAGATGAACTCAAGCGCGTTCAGAATGATCGACTTTCCCGCACCGGTCTCCCCGCTGATAACGTTGAACCCTCCGTGAAAGGAGAGCGACTGACGCTCAATAATGGCAAAATTGCTGATGGTTAACTCGGTAAGCATGAGAATCTAGCTCAAAAGCAGACGAGGAGGAGCTCAACGAGGCATATCCCCTGAAACCCTTACTATCTGAGACCCTTACTATCGCACAACTACGTGAGATAGTTTCGGCCCTTCGTTCCTCGGTAAGGTTGACGGACCGCTTCTCCCGCTACGGCAAGCGATACCACGCTCCGGGAGGAAGGGCAAAGATTTCATCACTTCGGGACGATTCAGCGACCCCCTTCGGCGTAAGCCCGACGGAAGACCCCAGGCACCCTCGGAACATGTGCATGCGAAGTGTGAGAAGCCTCCCCACTCCCACTTCTTGAGTGAAGGACGAATCCCTGGTAACCCTATGGAAAGAACTAGCCGATGTGTGCGGGGTAGGAGCGAAACTATGAGCCTTATTCTCTCAATAGATGTGGGGACAAGTGGGACCAAAGCGCTCCTCCTCGATGAAGCACTCAAACCGATGGGGAAGGTGGAAAGTCGTGACAACCCACTTGCACGAGACACCCTCGGACGCGCCGAGCACAACCCCAAAGCCCTACGCGACACGTTCTTTGAGGTATGCCGTAGAACTGTCGGAGAACGAGCCTCTGACGTTTCACTTATCGTGGTCACCTCCTACCAGTTCGGACTCCTTCTTGCCGATCAACGGGGCGAGCCTCTGACGAACATCTCCACGTTCGTAGACACCCGGGCACAGTCGCATCACGCGGAGTTCGCCACGCACGTCAATCTGAACGAAGCGTATCGTCGCACCGGGTGTCCCCCCATTTTTCAGTACCCAACGAACCGCTTGCACCTTATGCGGGGAACGGAACATGAGGTGGTGAAACGAGCACGATACGTCTGGGATTCAAAAGCGTACCTCATGTTTCTCCTGACGGGGCGCTCCATCACTGACCATAGCACCGCGAACTCGCTCGGGTGTCTCGATCTGAACGGTAGATGGGATGAGGAGCTGATCACAGCGACCGGCTTTGAGATAGGTCACTTTCCAGAGATTGTTGATGGCGCTACGACCCGCGTGCCACTTCTCCCCTCGGTAAGGGCGGAGCTTGGGCTCTCAGAGCGAGCTGAGGTCGCCGTCGGTCTCTACGATGGAGCCGCGCTGGCGGCCGCCCTCTCCGGGTTTGAGGAGGGTATCGCCGTTGGGAACTTCGGAACCTCGGGTATGTTTCGACTCCCGATGACCGCTCCGGTCGAGGACGCACGGGGCGGACTCATCCAGAGCTGTATGTTGCGAAAAGGGCTTTTTTTCAACGGGGCGGGAATTAATAACGCAACGAGCGCCTCGAATTGGTTCTTGCGGGAGATACTCAAGGAGCCGGTCACCTATCTTCGTACCCACGATCTCTCGGAGCCTGGAGCGCGTGGAGTGATCTGTTTCCCCTACCTCAGCGGTGAGCGAGACGCCTCAATAGGAACGCTGGGGATGGGAACCTTTCTTGGAGTTCGGGAGACTACCAAAGATGTCGATATGGGCCGAGCGGTGCTGGAGGGGGTGGCGTTCTCATTCCTTCTCGTCAAGCAACGGCTCGATCCATTACATACGATATCTGAACTACGCGTTGGGGGTGGCGCTACGGCGAACACACTCTGGATGACGATCCTGGCCAATGTCCTTCAGATTCCGGTGAGAACCTCAGGAGATCCCGAGATGGGAATCCTGGGAGCCGCTTCGCTCGCCCTGAGCGGTGGTGACAACTCAGCGATGCGCCAGCGTGCGCGGGAGATCACCAAGGACAGCCACCTCATAGAGCCAACTCCAGCGCTCATGTCTCTCTACGGTGAAATAGCTGACCGGTATCTCGCCATGCGAGATCAACTCCTCCCCGTTTTGAGGTCATACCACGGACTTCTTGCTCCCTAGCCGCCGCCGCATTACAGTGCGACGCAGTAAGGGCATCCCACTTCACGAGATACACACTATGTTGCATCACTCGAAACCAACCATAGCTATCGTTAATTCCAGCTCCTTCGGGAGGGCATTTCCTGAGCATATCGAGCGCCTCGAAAGATTTGCGCACATAATTCGCGTTGAGATACCGAACGACGCCCCAGCCTCAGTATTCCACGAGAAGCTCCGTGATGTGGATGGCATCATCGCGAGCGTCACGCCACGCTACTCGCGCGAGGTGCTCCAAGGGCTCCCGACGCTGCGCGTTATCTGTCGACATGGAGTCGGATGCGACAACGTCGACCTCGACTGTTGCGTTGAGCTGGGCATCCCCGTCTCAAAAGTCGGCCCAGAGGTCGAACGGGAGTCGGTCGCGCAAATGACAATGGCGCTCATGCATGCGGCTGGTCGCCAGATCGTGAGCGGCGTTGATACGGTGCGTCGCGGGGCATGGGCAGAGCGCGCAAAGCTCCCGCTCGGAATCGACTTCGCTGGTTCAACCGTTGGCCTAGTCGGTCTAGGAGCCATCGGCTCAACCGTCGCGCGAATGCTTACGCATGGCTACCGAGCCAAGGTCATCGCCTATGATCCATATCTCTCAGAACAACAAATCACTGACAGAGACGCCACAAAAGTCTCCCTTGATGAGTTGATCGCTACATCAGACGTCATCTCGCTGCACTGCCCCTTAACGAAAGAAACCTCACGCATGCTCACCGCCGAAACCTTTCAGAAGGTGAAGCGCGGAGTAGTCCTCGTCAATACCACTCGGGGCGAGATACTCGATCAGGCCGCACTGATATCCGCGTTGCACAGTGGCGCGGTAGGTGGCTACGCCACAGACGTTGTTGAGGGGGAGCCTATCGACGCCAACCACGAGCTCCTCAAGGTGCCAAATGTGATTATCACACCCCACCTCGGTGGATATTCGACCCTCTCGCTGCGCGGGATGGGACTCACGATGGTTGAGGACATGGAGTCCGTCTTCACGAAAAGCGGTTTTGTTGGCGTGCAGGCAAACTCTGCACTCTCGCGGGCGGATTCACGGGTTGAGCGCATGCGCCACACGTAGGTGTCCGGCCCCACCTGAGCTTGCACACCCAGAAGACCGCATCTGTTCGAAATAGATATCGTGCGCCTCCGTGTTGATTCCGAACCGTTGGCCCCCTATTTTGAGTGCATGCGCGACATCCTCCGCCACCTCCCCCCGGACACGAAGCTCAACGCCGAGTCACCCGCTACTGACCTCGCGGAGGCGATCGCTCCATCAGCACACGAGATCCTAAAACGTATCGGGGCTCTCCCCTCCCGCGAGGTCGTCGACGACCTCCTGGTGGAGGGACCTCTTACGTTTGATGATATCGTGACTCGCCGCCGGAGCCAGCAGACCACCGACTCCGCGGAGAAGATGCAAAAAAATTACGCGCACTCCGTTGTCATCGCCGAGAGGACCTTCAAGAACTTCTCCTGGAAATTCCTGGCTCAAGCGAAAGGGTTGAGCGCCATGGGCGTTATCCCGATTCATCCTTCGGAGATTGAATACCGATTTAACCGCCTTTCATTTCAGTTGATAGACCCCACGAAGAGCCAATCAGCACAGCCTGAATTTGATACTCACGAGATGTCCGTTCGGATACCGGTACCGTTGGTCACCGGTACATTCAACTACGCCGACTTCGTGCATGAAGCGATTCACGGAATAGCGGGGCGCCATGTAATGGAGTTTACCTGCACCGAGGGTGCAAAATCCGACCTCCCCGAACGAATTGTCGGCCGAACAGGTCTCCATTTCGATATCCCTCTTCCAGATGGATGGTCGAGCCATTTCGAGTGGCTCGATGAGGGGATTGTCGAGCACCTCACCGAATATTTCGTTCCAGCACTGAAGGTGTATCGAGAAGCTCGCCGATTTGAAGTAGACATCGTAAAAGCGTTGACCAACCCAAAAGGGTTCTACAAGATTCCACTCACGGCTTTAACTAAGGCGTTTTTCGCAAACTTCGAACCGTCCGCTGAGCCTGGATTACGGTATCCACAGTGGAGCGACCTCAACGACACATTCCCGATCGCGCAGCTCAACAAGATGGATAAACTTGTGGATCTCTTCGGTGAGGAGCGAGTCGCTCGGCTCATAGCGAGTCGTAATGTCTGCAAGGCGAGCATCACGGAATTAGCGCGGGTAGTTAGGGCGATGGACTAGAGGCCATCTCAAAAATCCCCTGGGCTGCGGCTCGCTGCGCTACGAGATCGCGTCGTCTTCGGGAGAAAACGTGCTCGCTGTATCGCAGCGGATACACCTGCGCGCGTTTTCTCCCTGCATT
>JAIXQT010000194.1 GCA_027485595.1 Pseudomonadota bacterium
CCGAAAAAATCCTCAGCGTATCTCAGTGGATACGCCTCCGGTTTTTTCGTCGTCCCCGCCTTGTTTCGTCAAAACTCTCAAAATGCTCACGACGGAACCATTTTTCACCACCCTGCTAGCCTCTCCTCGGGTATAGTGCCGATCTTACCATTACCCTCCAGGTGGACCCTCCTCGCCGAGCGACGAGGGACCTACGTCGGGATACAGAGCAAGGCTGCCAGCAAAGCAAGCCCAACCACGAGGGTGAAGGGGATTCCAACTCGCAAGAAGTCTCCCACGCGATATCCACCCGCGCCGGTGACGAGCATGTTGGAACGGCAGCTCGTGGGGAGCATGAACGCGAGGGAACTTCCGAGCGCAACGGCCATAAGGAGGCTCAACTGGTTTCCACCGGTGTACTTGCCCAGGCCGATCGCAATTGGTCCTAAAAATATCACCGCTATTGAGCTATCAATAACCTGACTCAACACACTCCCGGCGCAGAGAAACGCCAAAAGGAGGATCACTTCCGGTGTGGCAGCAGCTACATCCGCCAAAGCTCGTGCTGCTACATCCCCAGAGGCGACATTGCCGACCGCATGGCCAAGAGGAATGATCAGCGCGAGCAAAAACACCACCCTCCAATCGATCTCACGGTACACCTGCTCCATCCTGATCGCGCCAGATAGGACACACACACACGCCGAAATGAACGCCGCCTCATGAACGGCCATACCGGTAACTAGTGGGGTAAACATGAGCATGAAAAGCGCGATGAGCGAGAAAAGTGATTTTATAGAGAGTTTGGGTGTTTGTCGGTGAAAAAAAAAAAAAAAAAAGTCGGGCTCCTTCGCCAAAACACTCAGGCTCGTTCGAGCCCCCTGCACGAGGAGGGCGTCCCCGTACATGAGCGGAAGGCTCGACGAAAGCGACATTTGCGCCTTACCATCCCTCCAGAGGGCGAGCACCTGGCAGTCGAACTTCTCCCGGAAGTGCAGATCGGCCAAGGTCTTGCCAATAAATTCCGAGCGGGGAGTGAGCACCAACTCAACAATTCCAACGTCAGCGGACTCAAGCTCATCAGTCGCGGCCTCTCCCTCAAGCACCAGCGAGCCCAAGGACGACTTGCGCTGCGCCTCCTCAAGTGAGCCACTTACTACGTAAACCTCCCCCTCCCGAAGAACGTGATCGGCTGAGAGGAGTGCTCCCGAAACCTCTCCGCCCGGATGAATAACGGGAACATCCAACCACTGAATCTCCGTTCCGTTCACGATGCGGCCGAGGATCGACAACTTTGTCTCGTGCGAGAGCCGATGAAGCGGCGCGCCACTCCAACCCTCTGGCTGTATGGTCATCGCGTGAAGATTTTCCGCGAGAACTCTCACCCCCTGCTCTACGACCTCAAGGTCCACATCGACCTTCGGCGAATCCTCCGAGAATTTCCCAACAATCGCGCCTAATACCCGATCACCCTTGTGAATGAGCGAGTCAAGAAACCACGATGGGGGATGAGCCTCCCACGCGTGGTCAATTGAGACCCTCTCTATTCCCAGTGGTACAACACCAGTCGTTCGCAATAATTCGCGCAGCGAGATCATTCGGGTGTCTAAATGCACTTCGCGGATGACGTAGCGGACTATCTCCGCGGACTCAGTTAGTTGGCGAAGCGCGGAATCTGGCACAGCGGTAAAAGAGAGTCCTTTAAGAGCCACCACTTCTGAAAAGCGCTCAGGATTTCCTCGCACAAGAACCACATCCCTTGTATGGAGCTTCTCCGTGGCTTTGGGCGAGAGGAGCTTTCGACCACTGCGGATGATGGTGACAACGACTCCACTGACGAGTGAACCGAACCTCAAATCACCCAACGACTTCCCATCTACCGGACTTCCTTCGGGGACTCGAACCGAGAAAAGACGATCTTGCAAATGATACAGAGACCTCAAATCAGTAATTCGTCGAGTAAGTCGCTGGGTCTTTCTGACTGGAAGAAGATTGATTCCGACGGTAACCATGAAAAGGATACCAGCCGTCAACGCGACCAAACCGTAGGGGGTGAAATCAAAGAATGAGAGGCTCGCGACTCCGCTCTGACGAGCGATCTCTGACGCCACGATATTCGGGGGAGTTCCGATAAGGGTGAGCATACCGCCGAGCGTGACCGCAAAGGCAAGCGGCAAATAGAGCCTCGATGGTGGTATCTCCGTCTCATGTGAAAGCACAGCGACAGCGGGCATCACCAGAGCAGCAGCCGAAATATTATTCATGAAAGCGGAGAGGAACGCTCCGACGAGCATGATAACAGCGATAGCGACCCGCTCATTTCCTCCCGCATATCCACGAATCCATCGGGCCATCGCGTCACTAACGCCCGTCGCCCTCAATGCCGACGCCACAAACAACGTCGAGACCATGACGACTACGACAGGAGAGGAGAATCCTTGAAAAGCCTCCTGAGGAGTTACATATCCCCCCACCATCAAAATAAGGAGGACGCCCATCGCGGTCACGTCAACCGGAAGGCGCTCCGTGATGAAAAGCCCCACCATGAAGAGGATAAGGACGAGAAGTCCGAACGCGTGAAAACTGATCCCGAGTAACTCTCCTATCATCTCATCAATCTCTTACGCACAGTGGTACCGGTCGTCGAAGAGCGACGCTCCCGACTCAACTTCAAGTCGCTCGTTCGCGGCTAGTCGCCGCACTATCTTGAATACCATCTCAACGTCTTCAGGGCTTCCGATACCGTTCGCGATCTCCTCCAGCCCTACTGATCGTCGGGCCTTTCGGATAAACGAAACGACCCGCTCTTGAAGCGCGAGCACCTGCGCAGCCGCTTTTTTTCCAGCCTCAACACCTGGCTGGTGATAGGCGTTAATGTTGACCAATGAAGCATAGAGACCAACCGCGCGCTCGAAAAGCGCTATCAACATACCCACTGTCCGCTCACTGACCTCAGGAACCGTGACGGTCACGCTTTCGCGATCCTTCTCAAAGAGAGCTGCGCGAGTACCCAATAGGAATCCGGCGAGATAATCACCACTCGTTATTCCGTTCTCAACCTCGAAATGTTCTGGATGCAGTTTTGAGAGCGCTGTGGTGGCCTGCGTTCTGGGCGACCGATCGCGGAGAACCTCAATAAATACTGCGAAGAAATTATGCAACCCATCTCGAAGCTGCTGAACGTAGGCGTGCTGATCCGTGGAGCCTTTATTTCCGTAGACCGCCAGCCCCTGATTAACCACCGCACCAGAGAGGTCCAGCTCCTTGCCGAGGCTCTCCATAACAAGCTGCTGGAGGTATCGGCTGAAGAGCTCAAGACGGTCCTTATACGGCAACACAACCATGTCCTTGTTGCCCTTGCCACATCCACAGTGATACCACGAAAGCGCCAACATCGCGGCTGGGTTCTCGCGAATGGAGGATCTCCGAGTCATGGAGTCCATCGCGGCAGCGCCCGCTAAAAACGTGTCGACGCAGAATCCTTGCAACGCGAACGGCAGGAGGCCAACCGCGCTACACTCACTAGTGAGTCCTCCGACCCAATCCCACATCGGAAAGCGGGCGAGCCAACCCTCCGTTCGAGCTGTTACATCTAACTCACTGCCCTCTCCCGTCACCGCGACAAAATGAGATTTGAAATCAAGCCCTGCCGCTTGAAAGGCAGCCTTCGCTATCAGCTGTCCATTTCGAGTTTCCTTGGTGCCACCTGACTTTGATATGACAACGACTAACGTACGTTCAAGGCTTGGTACCGAGTAGAGCACCTTCGCCATGCCATCGGGATCGGTGTTGTCGAAAAACGATATCGTCATCGGATCCGCGATTGAATTGAGCGCTTGATTGACAAATTGCGGCCCCAAGGCAGAGCCTCCAATCCCCACAACCAAGAGATGAGAAAAGGTAGCGCCGGGTTTTGGAGCTATCACACCTGCGTGCACATCCGCCGCAAACTTCTTAACCCTAGAGACCGTAGTCGTGATGGCCGTGCGGATATCATCGGTGGGCGCCAGCTGCGGAGATCTGAGCCAATAGTGACCGACCATCCGATCTTCGTCTGGATTGGCTATGGCCCCCCGTTCCAATGCAGCCATAGACTCCATCGCCCGGGTCATCAGAGGTTCCATGCGGGAGAGATAGTCGTCGTCAAAAGAGAGGCGGCTGGTGTCCAGCGAAAAACCGGTGTCGGCATCATGTATGAGCCTTCCCTTGAAACGTCCCCACAGCGCCACTTTATCCATCGCCCCCTCCAGCCCGTAATGGGCACCCTATCATACTGAGAACACACATATGCTTGTACCCCACAAAATCGCCGGGGTGAACTATTTAGCTCCAGATACTTAAGACCCCTAAGTAGTTCTCCGATCCTAACCGTGAGGTAGGCTCCGTTCAACGCTGGTGAGCGGCCACATACACATCCACCGCGAGACTGGTATTACCACAGAAGAGCGTGTGGCAAGGGTGGTTAAAATGGGTCGGAGGAGACAAGATGTTTTGTATCTACTCAGCAAATGCCGCCGCAATAACGTTAGCCCCTAGTAAGGGGCGGCTTTGCGGAGCAAAGCGGGGTGGAGATACTAACTACTCACCTAAAAAAGGCACCCCCGACTAGGGGGTGGCAAGAAAGAAGATCCGTCAAAGTCAGCTCATGTAGCTATGAAATTGCGGCGACGATCTTTAAATCCGGTGAGTAGTTACGATATTTTTGAGTAGGCACTAGACCGAATGGGCGGAGAGCACTACAGTAAGCAGCCTCGACCTGAAGAGAACTCAGGGACTTACGCCGGCAGCCCTCCCAGTCCCGTTTGGAGTGCCGTTAGGCTACTGGCGGAGGAAAGATGCCATAACCACCCAGGCGACATCGTCGTGTGTGAGTTGCGGCGAAAACTGATCAATCGCCAGATCGGCCACTGTGTAGAGGACGTTAGGAAAGGGTATGTTGAAGGAAAACCTCGTCTTTCTTCGAGAGTTTTTGCTGGAGTTTAAGACCACCGGCGCTTGCTTCCCGACATCACGATGGGCAGCTCAAGCCCTCATCACCCCACTGCGCGCTGCGGGACGTGGGCCAAAAAACATCCTCGAGCTCGGCCCAGGTACAGGGTCAGTGACCATTCCCCTCATCAAAGAACTGAGACCCGGAGATCACCTGACCATCTGCGAGATCAATCCGCGCTTCATGAAGAGCTTGAAGGAGACCCTCGAGCAAGACCCTCACTTCCACCTGGTAAGAGACCAGGTTTCATTTTTCCTTGGCGCGGCCCAGGAACTCCCAAGCGACCGGGTATACGATATCATCGTGTGCGCCCTTCCATTTGTTAACTTTGACCTTGAAACGGTGCAGTCTATCTTCCGCAAGCTGCGCGAGATCAGCTCTCCCAACACCCTTATGACCTACTATGAGTACATCGGTGTTCGGAGGTTTAATGAGACCGTAGGCGCTCCTGAGAGACGAGACCGGGTCGCACAGGTGCATGAGTATCTGAAAGACTCAGGATACATCAGCTATTTGAAGCGTGAGCGGGTGTGGCTGAACCTGTTTCCGATCAACATCTACACGGTTCGCCCGGCAGCTTAATTAAGCTTTTTGAAGACCGAACAGAAAGCCGCCCTTCGTCTAGAAGAGGTGGACCGCAGCAACATCACGCGAGAGGTGTTCATGGCTCTGTTCGGGGACGTCAGCAAAGAGACACTTCCAGCAAAAAAAATAGCCGCAAACCTTTCCCGGCTTCTGCCAGATTTTGGCCTCGAAGCTACCGAGGTAGGCGGGGGGCAATTTGTTGACCGCCAAAAAAATCATATGCGGCGATCGGTGGAGGCTGCTGATATTATAACGATAGCCATGGCATACAATCAGGGTAGGATCTCGAGTGGGGACCTCCCGTTTCTTCTCTCCAACCCAGTCATCGCGAAGGCCTCCACACTATTTCTGAACTCACGGCCCCCGGTTGGACGAGAGCCGATTGACGCCGCGGGACACCTTGACCAACACTTCGCTGCACTAATCCGGAATCTCACCCACTTCTACGGACGAGGCCCAGTGGACCTTGAGAGCGGCTTAAAAAAAGATTTTATCGAGTGGCGCGAGGTCACAGCCCTTATCGTGGCTGGAGAGGCCAACAACCTATTGTCAGAGGATGATATTCCGCACGCGCTGAGCGATGGCGAGATACTTCCATACCTCATCAAAGCCCTTCAATTAACGAGGATCTTGAAAGGGGCACTTACTTGAGAGCGATAACCTTTCCCGCGCCCTCGCCCCTCGAGGATCGTCTCCCTACAAGCCAAGCTGGCAGAGCGTGCTTAACCCGTTCGAATGGTCCACTTGCCACGTAAAGGAACGCAAGTAGCAGGATACCGATCGGCGGTGAATGCCAGGTAAGCGCGATGAGCGATCCGATCAAAAGCCGTCCCTTGAGTTTTACTCCCGCAAGCTTGAACTGCTTGATACTGAAGAACTCGATAGTCGAGACCATCAGATAGCCCGTCGCTATCATTACAACGGTTCCAACCACCCGCATCAGAAAAGAGGTCTGCTCATAGGGAGCCGTGTTAATAACTGACACCACGAACACTGCAGCGCCTGGCGTAGGGAGTCCGGTGAAGCTCTTCAAATTCTCGGCCGAGATATTAAAACGAGCGAGCCGACTCGCGGCGCACAAGGCGTAGAAGAATGTGACGGCCACACCAAATTCATCCGCGAGGGCGTGGAACGCCCAGTGGTACATCATGACCGCCGGAGCGATTCCAAAAGACACGACATCCGAGAACGAGTCAAACTCAATTCCAAACTTCGAAGTGGCGTTCAGACGCCGGGCGACCCGTCCATCGAGCCCATCAAGGAGAATTGCGATGAGAACAGCGACCACGGCTTTTTCCAACCGACCAGTGGACGCGTACATAATCGCCAGAAACCCACAGAACATATTGCCGACCGTCACGGCATTCGGCACCGCGTACCGACGACGGTAGAGAATGTCTCTCAATTCTTGTCGGGTCATCTTTCTGTCAATCACGTTGGTCTCCCTATCTTTCGATGAAAACTTCACTCTTTCGAGTCAAGCGAGTATCTAAAAACCGATTCGCCCCCTCCTCTTGTCGAGGGTTGGCGACGAACCGCAACCGTATCACAGAGGAGAAGATATTTTCGAGTGTATCGGGCACACCGGCACACACAAGTGTGGCTCCTCGGGAATGCAACTCATTGATGCATTCCAGCACAACTCTCTGATATCTCGACGTTGTGGCAAACGGCACGTCGATAAGAAGTAGATCCCCATCGAGTGCTTTGCTCTGTACCCCGAGGCGCGCGAGGGACCCGAGCGTAACCAGAAACCTCTGAAGAGGTGGAGCGAGCCCCCCTACCGAAGCACCGAGCGATAGAGAGCGTTTCAGATCGTCAGGAACTCGTCCAAGGATCCCGCTTAGGGTGTCATCGGCCCACAATACCTCGGCCGCCCATGCCAAGGATCCTCGTATAAGCTCCGCGAATGGAACATTATTGCACACAACGCTCCCGACGATCCGATCAAAGAGGGTTCCATCACATAACGAACATCTCTCACCGCCGACTATTGGAACGCCCTTGCACTGCTCGCATCGATGTCGAGAACGCGACACCATAAAATCATCGGGCGAGAGGCCTCGCTCCCGAGCATGGCGAGACCTGGCTACCTGCTCCGATATGTCGGCGTCGACTCCCAGGAGCTCCATCACGGTCGCCCCCTCCACTGATTGACTCTCGATATGATGACATCGCTTGAGCGCCCCGAAGGCGCCGAGGTGCGCAAGCTTCCTCCTTTTCGAGAAGCGACGAGCGATCTCCCTAAGTAAGAGACTCTTTCCGACCCCAGGCTCCCCCTGAATGACAGTTAGGCCTCCTATGTCGATAGAGAGGGACTTCCGCGAGAGGGGCCCAACCACAATCTCTCGGAGGGTGAACACGTGAGCATGATGGGCACTAGGTCGTTCAGCTCCTGCAACATCACATATCGCTGGCTCGGCCACTCGAACCACAGGCAGCTGATCTGTTCGCATGAGTGAGGCTACCCAAGAGCTCGGAACGCCCAACGAGCCTCCGTCGATGACGAGCTCCACGTCAGAGAGCGATGACAAGCGGGCCGACGCAACCGTGGCGAGAACCCTCTCACCCCTCGATAGTAGGTCGACAGGTGTGCCGATCGGATAGTGAGCAAAACCCTCATCACAGAGAACTCCGATCCTCTGAGTCAGGTCTCCAAGCCCCTCCACTGAGGAGCGATTTAGAATCTCTTTCACGGACTGAAAGGTCGATTCGGAGATATTCTTTAGCGGAACCCCACAAACGTCGTACCTAGCGAGCGCAGTTGTACGACCGAACGCATCGCAATCATCACAGGCGACGAAGCGATCGTCCTCTACTAAAAGCCATCCCTCACCTCGACACCGCTGGCAAGCAGGCGCGTCCTCAATTTCTTGACGCGACGCGACCGGGTGCGACACGCCACAGGAAGGGCACCGCCACCCCTTGAATACTCTCTGAATTTCAACCCCTCGATCACTCCGAGAGGCGTAGTGGACCAGACGCACCGCTCCACCTCCCCGAGCGAACCACAGGTCAACCTCTCTCGGAATGTGCGAGACATTAGGAGCGGACGCGATGGTCAGAACGGGCTCCCCCTCCCGTCCGGCGATATCTTCACGGCGAACAAGCAATCCATCAACAACAGCTCGCTCGACATCGAGCAGCGCGCACTGCTCCTCGAGAGATACGCTCTCCTCAACACCGTCCACTACAACCGCGATGTAGCCATGGTCAGGCCATCGAGGTACATCGAGGGCCTCTGAGCGATGGGTCACACCCCCACACTGAGAGCAGCGAGGCCGAGCCTCGTGTAAGAAGATGTCCGTGAGCGCCTCGTCGAGGCCGAAGGTTGCCATGAGGGACCGAGGCAGCCTCCCCAGCGGGGTTTGACAAAGAGCGAGTCGGTTACCAGAAGTGCCTCCGGGATCGACCAGGAGCGAGGTCGAAGAGCGTCCCGTCATGCCTAAAACGGAACCGACCTGAAGGTAGTCATCATCCGACATAAAGGTCGAAGATCGCAGTGAGATATCGCAATCGGTAGCGTCTCTCTGTTGCTTCTTTCCCTTCGTCATAGTCGTTGGTAACTTATCAGGACGGTGAGCGTTTGCGAGATCCTGCGGATCTGTAACCGGGCGAGGCTACTACACATAGGGTCGAAGTACACCCATCAGGGTTTTCAACACATATCAACAGATCAATTAAACTGTGGAAAACCCATTCAAAGCCCTAACACCAAAGACTTTTTCAGGCGGACAGCTCGTCGCGGCTCGAAAACTTCGTGAAGTTTTCCACAACCTCTCCACACATCATGGACTGGGACCTTTAAGCGGTCGAAGCGTAGCCATCCTCATTTTCGTACTCTGTCTCCTCCTTGGTCCGGTACGGGAGAGCACCGATGTCGTCTCGGCGTCCCTTACCTATACCCTCTTGCTCGTTATCGGACTGGCCACGGGAATGGTGGTCATTCACGGCGTCGCACTGAAACGTCACCTATCCGCGTCGATAGGCACACCTGAACGACCCGGCATTGCCGGTGAAATGTCGCGGGTCTTCATCTCCCTTCGTGGCGCGAGGGTTCTGCCCCTCTTTGTTTTGGATATGCGGCTCGTGTTCGAGCGGCCCGGAACATCCCCAGCCATCCTGAGATTGTCTGGTTTCTCAGACACCGAACGCCGAGCCTACATCGACCTCACCTTCCCCCATCGGGGCGAGTGGGATATCCGCGGTATTGAGTGCACCCTCCGTGATGTGACCGGACTCACTCGCTTCTCATGGCACATACCACAACAAACAGCGATCTCGATCGCCCCCGTGCCGACATACGACTCCAACCTTCCCGTTCTCAGCTCAACGCAACGCCCGGGTGAGATGATGGTCGATCTCTTCAATCGACAAGGCGAACCATTCGACATCAAAAGCTACCACCCGTCCGATGGCCTCAAGCGGATCGTATGGAAGGCGTTCGCCAAACGGGGAGAGCTTCTCTCCCGACACCCGGAAGCTTCGATGACACCGGAGGGCTTCGTGGTGATCTTAACTATCGCTGGCAAAGAGGGAGATAGAGCATGCGCCCAGGTAGCTGCCTACTCAGACGCTCTTGATCGTCTCAACCTTGAGATCATCGCCAGCTGCGAGGGAGCAAACGGTCGGCCTCCCGCTCACTCACCTGACGCTCTGCGTGAACTTCTGATTGACTCAGTATGGGACGCAACGCCGGAGCAGGTTGGTCATTTACAGGGAGACGCCGCCGCGCTCTTAGATTACTGCAGCCAGCTCGCACCAAGCCTCAAGGTTAGCAAGCTGCTCCTTTTTGTGGCGGGGGAACGGCTCGCGATACCAGGCCAAGCGAGGCAGATTGAAGACCTCGCGGCGTGGCTGAGCGCGCAAGGGATTGAGCCGGTTTTTTGCATCTCTCAGCCTTCGTTCGTCGCTCAGCAGAGGCCATCCAAAGTTGTTGATAAACTTGCGCGGCTCATGGTCGCGCCACAGGTCGAGGTAGAAGCGGAGGTCTCATACCGCTCCTATCACTCTTTTCTCACCTCATGTCTGCAGCGCCAATGGGAGGTTCACGTATGATACGCGAATGGCTCTCATCTCCCTCCATACCTTGGTACCGAGCGGTACTCACGTTCCGCTCCCTTGGGGTCATTCTCGCCGTCTCGCTTCTCAACACAATGGAGCCTCTTGGAACATCGCCAATCCTTGTGTCAATCGCTGGAATACTCGGTGTCATAGTCTCCTCTCGAATCGCTCAAACGCGCGTCACAAACCTGGCGTTTTTCCTTGCGTTCGGCGCCACCGCACTTATCAGCGCCCTTTTCTTTGGAGGGCTCAACTACACGCTGTCAGGCTTTACGCCGGAGTATTTCACGATCTCTCAGCTCTACTTACACGCTCAGCTCTGCATCATCGCGATGTTTCTTGCCGCGGGCGCCACCTGGGCATTCTGGCGCGCTCGCGGAGCAATAACCCTTGAGGCCGTCCTCATCGCCGCTGTGGCGATCGGTATCTTTGCCGGCCATCGTGATTATCACTTCGATC